>JASHRB010000341.1 GCA_030037575.1 Candidatus Sulfotelmatobacter sp.
TCGGTGAATTCATCGCCAATAAATTTTTGGCCGCAGTCGCTCCCAGCGCGACAATCACCTTCGGTTGGATCACCGCGATCTGCCGCATCAGAAATGGCAAGCACGTATCACACTCATCGCGCTCCGGGGTTCGATTGCCCGGGGGACGGCACTTCACCACGTTGGCGATGTACACATCTTCGCGCCGCAGACCCATCGCTTTGATCATGTTGTTGAGCAGCTGGCCGGCGCGCCCGACGAATGGCTCGGCTTGCGCGTCTTCGTCGGCACCCGGCCCCTCCCCCACGAACATCAGCTCAGCGCGGGGATTGCCCACGCCAAAAACAATGTTCGTGCGGCTTTTGGAAAGTTTGCAGCGCGTGCAGTGGCCCAGATCTTGGCGAATGAGTTGGAGGGCGGCCATCGCATCGCCCGCCTCTTGCTCGGGCTTTGGTGAAAGGCTCTCAGAAATATCTTCTTGCTGAACCCCGGGAACGAAAGCTGTTTTTCTGCCCGGCATGGCCTCTCGGGGTGGGGGCTGAAACGGGGATAGCGCTTGTGGGGATGAGGGGAGCGCAGCTTTGTCACCGGTTCGGAAATCGCCGCCGTGCGAAACCGGCGTTTCTCTGCGATAGAAGTCATCGATGCCCAGTTGGTTGTAGTAGCGCACTCGTTCGCACAGGGCTCGCCGCAGTTCCGGAGCAAGGATTTCAGCCAATTATTTCTCCAGGTCGAAATAAATTTTGGTGGTGGCGCGATAGCGGACAACCTTGGCGCCCTCGACTTCCATATCGAGGGATTCGAGGTGCGCCCATTTGATGCCGCGCACGGTTTTTGCCGCCTCACCAACCGCCGCCTGCGCGGCTTTGGCAAAGCTGTCTTTGGAGGTGCCGACCACTTCGATGACTTTCTGGGTCATGAGATCGCTCCTGAAATTTCTGCCGGGAATTGTAAACCGGCGGGAAGCGAAGCCGCTGAAATGTTGCCGGCCCCATATTTTCGAAGACGGAGGCTGCTAGGCTCTCAGCGATGCCTTGCGACGCTCGCGTATGCGAACCACTTGATCGAGGACGCGCTGTGCCACTTCCCACTTGCTGGTCTCGGGGATTTCGACGACTTCGTCGTGGCTGAGGATGGTCACCTGATTGCGGTCAGAATCGAAGCCCACTCCTTCGCGGGAGACATCGTTCACCACGATGGCATCGAGATTTTTAGCCGCCAGTTTCTGGCGGGCGTTTTCGAGCACGTTTTCGGTTTCCGCAGCGAAGCCAATCACGATCTGCGATTGTTTGCGCGAGGCAATCTCTTGGAGAATGTCGGGAGTGGGCTCAAGTTGGAGAGCCAACCCGGCTTTGCGCTTGATCTTTTGGTCCGCCACCGATTTCGCGCGGTAATCGGAAACCGCCGCCGTTTTGATGACCAGGGTGGCTTGCGACAGAAAATTCAATACGGCATCGCGCATCTGCTCGGCTGATTCCACCCGGGTCAACTCGGCGGCTCCGGGCGGGTTCAAGGAGGTGGGACCGCTCACCAGCAGCACCCGAGCGCCGCGACGCAGGGCCGCTTCCGCTAAGGCATAACCCATGCGTCCGCTGGAGCGATTGCTGATGTAGCGCACCGGGTCGATTTTTTCGCGCGTCGGGCCCGCGGTAACCAGAACCGTTTCGCCCGCCAAATCCTGTGATGCACCCAGCGCTTGGAGCACCGCGGCAACGATCGATTCATTCTCGGCCAGGCGGCCTGCTCCCACCATACCGCAAGCTAGATATCCCTCGCCCGGCTCGACGATCTGCACACCCCGCTGGCGAAGAATTTCCAAATTTTTCTGCGTAGCCGGGTGATTCCACATATGCACGTTCATTGCCGGAGCGACCACGACTGGAGCGGTGGTGGCAAGATAAAGCGTAGAAAGAAAGTCGCTGGCCATGCCTTGCGCCAAGCGGGCGAGAGAATCGGCGCTGGCGGGGGCAACCAGAAGCGCGTCGATCGCTTGCGCAACCGCAATGTGTTCGATCGCAGATTCGATGTTCGGCCGGCGATCCTCGGCTGCGGAAAACATTTCGGTGATCACTTTTTCGCCGGAGAGCGCGGCAAACGTAAGCGGACGAACAAACTCCTGAGCCGCACGGGTCATGATGACCTGCACGCGGATTCCGCGATCCTGCAACAAGCGAACCATCTCGGCTGCCTTGTAAGCCGCGATGCCGCCGGTCACTGCGAGAGCAACTTTCATGGCTGAAGATATGGATGCGCGAACGCCGCGGAAGGGACTAGGCCTCGCGCCCGAAGGCCTGCTCCAACGCTTGCGATGCCTGCTCGGCGGGGCTGCGCGTTTCCGGGATCTCCCACTTCACCTTGCCCGCGCGAATTTCATCCTGGGCGATGCGGCAGGGTTTGCGCGAGTTGGTTTGTACCACCGGCGGAGCTCCGGATTGCAGTTGCCTTGCGCGCCGGGCGGCGACCAGAATATAGCGATAGTTGCTATCGAAGCCTTCGATCAATTTCATACAGTCTCTCTCCCTTGTTGAGAGGTGCAAGATTTGATTGCCGAAAGTTGTGGCGCTTCGTTCTTCGCCGGGGAAGCCAAGAACAGCAACCCTATTGTCCCACGAAAAGGAAAGTTGTGGGGGCTGTCAAGCAAGAATTAGATTACGAATGGTGGGCATCGCCCAAAGGTGCCATTTTGAAAGAAGCCAGGATTGGTTGGAGCCGGTCGCCCACATTGGCCAGACGGCAGCGATTGGCCAGGGCGACAATTTTCGCCTGTTCCTCCGCGAGCGGCTGGCCGGCGCGAAGCAAGCGTTCGCCGCGAACGATGGCGCGGAGCCGCTTGATGGATTCTTCCAGCTGATCGTTGACCAAAATGTAGTCGTAGCGCTGATAATTCTCGATCTCGCGGGTGGCGGTGTCGAGGCGGCGTTGGATGACTTCTTCGCGGTCTTCGCTGCGTTTGCGCAGGCGCTCCTCCAGAGTTTTGCGATCCGGGGGCAGAATGAAAATGCTGGTCGCATCCGGAAGCTGGCGCTGAATTTGCTCGGCTCCCTGGACGTCGATGTCGAGAAGAAGATCGCGGCTCTTCTGTTCCGCATCGAGCAGAAACTTCCGCGCCGTGCCGTAATAATTGCCGAAGACCTGGGCGTGTTCGAGGAACCTATCCTCGTGAATCATGCGTTCGAATTCCGGACGCGTGATGAAATAATACTGCCGGCCATTGACCTCACTGCCGCGCGGCGCGCGGGTTGTGTAGGAAATGGAAAATTCGAGATCGGTAACCGACTTGAGGATTTCATTCACCAAAGTCGATTTGCCGGAGCCGGAGGGCGCGGAAATAATATAGACAACAGGTTTGCGGGAGGAAGAACTCATTCCAGGTTTTGCACCTGCTCGCGCGATTTCTCGATCTCGGCTTTCATGACCAGTCCGGCTTCAGTAATTTTCAACGCCTCTCCCGCCAAGCCGGAAGTCTTCGAAAGC
Organism: Candidatus Sulfotelmatobacter sp.; assembly: GCA_030037575.1. Taxonomy (GTDB): domain Bacteria; phylum Acidobacteriota; class Terriglobia; order Terriglobales; family Acidobacteriaceae; genus Sulfotelmatobacter. The sequence continues at coordinate 3,454 of JASHRB010000341.1, forward strand.
AAGGTGTTGGCCTCGCGATTCATTTCCTGCAAGAGAAAATCGAGTTTCTTGCCGATTTCACCGGCTTGATCGAGAAGCTCGAGAAAATGCTGAACGTGGTTTTCCAGGCGGACAATTTCCTCCTGAATGTCGCTGCGATCGACGAGCAGTGCGGCTTCCTGCAGGGCGCGTTCGCGGTCGGCCGGGGCTGCCAAGAGCTCCTGCAGGCGGCTCTCCAGCCTTTCGACGTAGTTATGCAATACCGCGCGGCGGTGCAACTGTACGGTCTTTACCGCCTGGCCCAGATGAGCCATGCGCTGCCGGAGTTCGCGCTCGATGCTGCGGCCTTCCTGCTCGCGCATTTGATTTAAACGCTCGAGCGCTTCGACAACCCTGGCCATGACCGCGGATGCTATCAATTCATCGTCCGGTTCCTGGGCAGCATCGAGCGCGCCGGGCAGGCGGAGGATGACGTTGAGATCGGGATCGGCGGACAGCGAAAATTCCCCCGCGGCGGCGCGAAACGCCGTTATGTAAGCTTTCACCAGGGGGAGGTTTAAGGCAAACATTTCGTGATTGGCGCGCTCCACATTGAGTGTGACTTCCACATGGCCGCGAGCGATTTTTTCTTTCAATAAGCGGCGCAGCTGCATTTCCAGAGAGTCGCAACCCGGGGGCAGACGAAAATGAAGATCCAGAAAACGATGATTGACCGATTTCAACGAGAGTGAGAACGCCAGATGCCCGTTGCTTTCTTCCGTCGCCGGCATGTTCGGAGATGGGGACGAAGGCGGCACTTCGCCTTTGCTCTGCGCGAAACCTGTCATCGAACGAATGGGCATGGATGAAGCCTCAATTCCGGTTGCGACTTTAGCGGGGCTGCGCCGGCTCCATTTTCTGCTCGAAATCGGCGAACTGCAACTCGTAAAGCCTGCGATAGGTGCCCAGTTTGCTCATCAAGTCTTCATGCGCCCCCATATCGGCAATGCCGCCGTTTTCAATGACCACGATGCGGTCAGCACGGCGCACGGTGGACAGCCGATGGGCGATGACGAACACGGTGCGCCCGCTCATCAGATTGTGCAAGGCCGATTGCACCAGGGCCTCCGATTCGCTGTCGAGCGCGGAGGTGGCTTCATCGAGAATCAAGATAGGAGCGTTTTTCAGGAGAGCGCGGGCGATGGCAATGCGCTGACGTTCTCCACCCGACAATCGCACCCCGCGCTCGCCGATCACTTCATCGTAACCGGCAGGCAGCGCCTTGATGAAGTCGTGGGCCAGCGCCGCGCGGGCCGCGGCTTCGACATCTTTCAGCGCCACATTGGGCTGACCGTAGGCGATGTTGTTGCGAACGCTGTCGTTGAACAAGACGGTTTCCTGGGTAACCATGCCAATCTGTTCGCGCAGCGAAGCCAGCGTGACCTCGCGCACGTCAAATCCGTCGATCAGCAAGCGTCCCTGGGTCACGTCGAAAAAGCGCGGGATCAGGTGAACCAGCGTGCTTTTGCCCGAACCGCTGGAACCTACGATGGCGACGACTTCGCCACGATTCACCTCTAAATCGATGCCGTGCAGCACCGAAAGCTCGGAAGCTTCGCCGTTGTAGCTGAAGCTGACATTTTCGAATTTGACGGAGTGAGCGAAAGCCGGCAAGCGCTTCGCGTGTGCTTTTTCGCGCACTTCGTCTTCGATATCCAGGAACCGGAAGATTTCACTGGAAGCCCCAAGGGCTTGCTGAAAGTTGTTATTGAAAAGGGCAAACTTGCGAACCGGATTGTACAGCCCGAAGACCGCCGAAATGAAGGCCACAAAGATGCCCGAGGTCATCTGCCCGTGCACAATGCGCTCCCGTCCGAGCAAGAGCAACAAGGCGATGCCGACCGACCCGAAAATATCCATTAGCGGCGAGCTGATGGCATAGGCCGCTACCGAGCGCAGGTTGGCGCGAAACAACCGGCGGGCGGCGCCGCGGAAGCGATTGATCTCCCATTTCTCGGTATTAAAGGCTTTGACAATGCGATTGCCGGTGATGGTTTCGTGCAGGATGTTTTGAATTTCCGCCAGTTTATCCTGCCCCTGCCGGGTGGTGGCCCGCACCCGGGTACCGATCTTGCGCGACGAATAAATGATGACGGGAACGAACAACAACAAGACCCAGGCCAGATTTCCGCCAAGAACCACGATCACGCAGGCCACCGCGATAAAAGTAAAAAACTGCTGCAAGAATTCCGCCAGCACGGTGGACAGGGCGTATTGCACGCGTT
>JASHRB010000342.1 GCA_030037575.1 Candidatus Sulfotelmatobacter sp.
GCTCGGCGGCCGGGGAAAAAACGATCCGGTAGCGGCACCATGACCACGATTCGGCCTGTTTGGGAAGACCGCGCCCCTTCCGTTGCTTTACAAATGTTTTCCAAATCTTCACAATGTATTAACTCTCAAACCAGACCGGGGCAACACATGGACAACAGCCATCATCCAATAGCCATCCATCACAAAATGTGTCTTGAAAGGACGGGAGAATGAAGCTACGCGAGAAGCTTGCTGTGCTCTGTGCGGGTTTGCTGTATCTCCTTGCAGTGGTCATGACAGTCCTGTTGACCGGGTGCGGATCCTCCAAGGCCACGGCCAGAATTATGAATGCATCGCCGGGCGAAAGTGCCATTACGGCAACCATCGGCAGTACCAGCGTGGCCAGCAATCTCGACTACGGAACGGCTTCAGACTATGTTAGCGTCAGTTCCGGCTCGGATACCCTAGATGTGGAGCAATCGGACACCTCCAATTCCATCATTGACCAAAGCATCAGTCTCTCTTCGAGCACCACCTATACGATTCTGATCGCCAATTATTCTACCAGCGTCAAAGAGGTGACTCTTACGGATAACAACTCCTCTCCGTCTTCCGGTGACTTCAACCTTCGCGCAGTCCAGGCATCTCCCAGTTTAGGAGCAGCGGACATCTATGTGGTTGCTCCCGGCACCAGCCTGTCTTCGGTCAGCCCCAGCGTTACCGACCTTAGCTTCGAATCCGCATCCACCTATTTGGCCCTGTCTGCCGGGACATACGAAATCTACTTCACCCCCACCGGACAGAAAACGGCTTCTATCGATAGCGGAGCGATCTCGTTCAGCGCCGGGCAGGTGCGGACTGTCGTCGGTCTCAACGGTTCGAACGGAGGATACACAACCGCGGTTCTCGATGACCTTAACTGAGCGTTGGTGCGCCTCGAGACTGTCCCTGACCGTGCAGTTATGAGATTTCAGATGCTGTTGCCAGCGGTTCGACGACGGATCCAACAACTAGCGCTGGCAAGGTGATTGTTACCACCAGACCACCGTTCGGCACATTCGCGGCTTGGACCGTGCCCCCGTGAAGGGCCACCGCCTGTTTGGTGATGGCCAACCCCAGTCCGACGCCGCCTGTCTTGCGCTCACGGGAGTCGTCGAGCCGGTAAAAAGGACGGAATAGGGCCTCCAGCGAGGCTTCCGGCACACCCGGCCCGTGATCTCGAACCGTAACGATAGCCAATCGCCCTTTATCGTTACTGTCACCACGGAGTGTCACTTCCACGTCGCTGCCGGCTCTGGTGTAGCGCATCGCATTCCGAATGACGTTCTCCAAGGCACTTCGAAGCAGTTCCTTATTGCCAACAACACAACAGCGATCGACCCTGTGTGGCACGACGCGGCGGTGTTCCGCTTGGGCTTCGAAGTCCGAATCCGCCACCACCTCGCGCAAGAGTTCATCCAATTGGAGATTGGATTTTGCCAGTAGCTGGCCCTCCGCTTCCAGGCGCGAGAGGCTCAAAAGCTTTCGTATCATTTCATCCAGTCGACTGGTTTCGAGTTCCACCCGTTCGATCGCGGTTGTCACTCTGGGATTATCGATCTTGCGCAATGGCTGCAGCGCTAGATTGATACGGGTCAGAGGTGATCGAAGTTCGTGCGACACATCACCAATGAGCCTCTTTTGCGCATTCACGAGCGACTGGATTTGCGCGGCCATTTTGTCGAAGTCGCCGATCAGTTCTGCGATCTCGTCCCTACGTCTTTCGCGCTCCTTACCGGCCCGGGCCGAAAGATCTCCTTTTGACAGCTGTTGGGTGGCAACCCGTAAGCGTGCGATCGGTGCCGTTAGATACCGCGCCAATCCAAAGCAAACCATTCCGGAAATTACGCACCCCAAGGCCAAGTCGCGGAGGGGCTGCGGTCCGGGGAGGAGGCGAGGACGGCCGGGAGCCGGCAGTTGAGCCACTGCAACAAACTGATATCCTCCTTCCCCGGCTATAGGATCGGCAAGCAGAGCTTGCTCAGCTTCATCGCTCCGCTCTGATCGTTTGCTTAGAACAACCCGCTCCGCAAGCCTCTTCTCTTCCTGGGAAAGAAGTGTTTTCGAAATTGCTTCGCCCCGATCGTTAACGATGGATAGGCGAACTCCGGAGGTTCGCTGGAGATTTCTGAGGTATTGCTCCAGCGCATCGCTTCCATAGGTTCCATAGATGCTAACCGCTTCGCCCTCGCAAAAGACCACCAAGTTTCTCAGCGCGGACGAGCCCGGAGTATCGTTTGGAGAGAGATGCCTCCTGAACAACAGTGCAGCCACTCCGAAAAGTACCGCTTGCACCATCCAGAACGACAGGAAAATCTTCCAGAAAAGAGTGCGCATACGCCTCAGTCCGTTCTGCTCCGGGAAGTGTACAGGTACATGTACCCTGCGCTCCGGATGGATCGAATCCGCTCTTCTCCCGACGGCAAATTTCCCAGCTTACGTCGTAGCTTGCTCACATGCACATCGATGCTTCGATCGAAGGAATTGAGATTCCGCCCCAAAACCAATTCCGCGACCTGCTCGCGGGTTACCACGCGGCCGGCGGAGCGCAGCAATAATTCCAATAAATTGAATTCCACGGCAGTCAGGATTATGGGTTTTCCGTTACGGCGAACCATTCGCGTGCCAAAGTCCATCTCGATATCGTTCAGCAGGATCGGCGCTGTTCGTGGAACCGTACGCTTGCCTGGGAGATCCGTCACCGGACGCCGGAGGATGGCACGAATCCGGGCCAGCAGTTCTCTCGGGCTGAAGGGCTTGGACACGTAATCGTCGGCGCCGACTTCCAAACCCACGATGCGATCAACCTCCTCTCCTCGGGCCGTGAGGAGTACAACTCTTGCCGCGGATTCTGACCGGAGCTGCCGCAGCAAGTCCAACCCGCTAATTCCGGGGAGCATGACATCCAGAACAATCAGGTCATGCTGGCCCGAGAGTGCTCTGTTCAATCCCTCTGTACCTTCGTGTACGACCTCGGTTTCCAGGCCCTCAGACTCGAGATATTCCTTAAGCATGGTGCACATCTCGACGTCGTCATCAATAATCAGAATGCGATCCAAGCTCAGGCATCTCCAGATGCGTAGCTGCCACCATGATACACAGCAATGCGCGGGCATCCCATGATTGCAAGCAAAATGTGACTTTTGCCCTACGAGGATGGTTCATTTTCGCACCCCGCGCGCGGGCTCCACTGTTCGCTCCTCTCGCGCTGCATTGATACCAAAATGCTTTTCTCCCCAGAGTCTCACGGACGGCGATTGGCGGATCCTTTCAAAATGAGGTCTTGCGCTCAAATGGGTGTTGACCGGCGTCTAGGAACTTGCGCCGAGTCATCTTCTGCACTCATGAAAGACAAGTTTCTCGCCCCGAGCGGAACTACGAAGGCAGCTTGCGAATCTCGATCCCGCTAAGGCAGGCCCATCTCGCGCAACAAATATCCTTTGCACGGAATAGGCAATCTGCTTTATCCGACCAGGGAGCGCGCGAGAAAGGGCCAGGAAAAGGATGGGGGAAGAGGCTTTCCCGGCCCATTTCTGTGGCTCCGATCGAGCATGCCCTCTGCGAGCCACCGCGCATGCACGTCATTTCGTATCCGTACCAACCAGGGCCGAACCGATCCAGCGATGCCTGATTTGAGCTAATACGCGAACAAACTCTTCGTGAAACTTTGCCTTTTGAATAACGCATTTTGCTCCGCAAGCCTGGCAAGTCGCGCGTATCCGCGGCGAATCGCGGTCAACCATCAAGATCACATCGAGCGATGGAAATTGGTTGCGTAGGAGACTGGTTGCCGTTAAGGCGTCCACGCTTCCGATTCTCAGGTCGATGATGGCTAGCTCGGGGCGAAGAACGGTCACCGCTTCGATGGCTTCCTGTCCGTTTTCAACTCGGGCGACCACCTCGACATGCTTTTCTTCTTTGAGCAGAGCAGCAACGATCGCGCGCCAATCGGAGGAGTCGTCGGCCACGACCGCACGTATCCTTGGACGGCCAAGGCGACGGACCTGCCGCTCTCCGGACACCAAGTCAACCGACGGCTCCGCCGATTCGCTCTCGACCATATCGCGATTAGAACGCAGGGCGGTCGGCGATCGACGTTAAGATTGCGAAAAGACCGTGTAAATATTTGTGGCCGATCTGCTGCCGATTTCTCTTCCGGACGTTCTGTTGAGTCACAAACCTTGCCGCGATGTTAGCGCCGAACTCACCTGGCGCAGCGAGTCAACTCGGCAAATTGTTTTCTCGAGGAGCGAAATGTCGAATATGAAGTCCGCAATGGGAACACCCGCTGTTCTTCGAAAGCTTGCACGACCACCAGCCCTATTCATCGCGGTGGTCAGTTTCCTGCTCATAGCCGCGACCGCCGCTGCCGAAAATGGCCAGTCAGCCTTTAAAGAAGGACGTCGTCTCGAGGAACAGCAAAAATATGAGGCCGCCTATGAGGCCTATCAGAAAGCATATGATGCAAACCCGAAAAGTGCAGAATATGGGGCCGCTCTGACGCGGGTGCGATTCCTAGCGGCCGCCGCCAAAGTCCATCGCGGAGCCTTGCTCCAGCAAGCTGGAGACCTGCCACAAGCCCTGAAACTGTTTGCAGAAGCTTCGAGTATTGACCCTTCGAGCTCCATCGCTGTGCAGCAGCTGGCCAATACCCGCAACATGATAGAAAGAGCACTCGGGCGTCCTACAGGCGCTGCTTCTTCGCCGGACTCCGACATGAGCCCGGATGTGCTTGACGTGCAAGGACCGGTAAAGCTCACCAATGTCTCGAATGTTCCCATCACCCTGAAACTGACGGAAGACACCAAGTTGGTATACGAAACGATCGGCAGACTCGCCAGCCTCAACGTCCTCTTTGATTCGGATTATAGTTCCCGACGACTCAGCATCGAGCTCAACGGCGTCACCCTGACAGAAGCGCTCGATCTGGTTGCCGCAGAATCGAAGACCTTCTGGAAACCAATGACTCCGGATAGCATCTTGGTGGCAACCGATAGTCCCGCCAAGCGCAAGGAACTGGAAGAGAATGTCGTCAAGACGTTATATCTTTCCAACCTTAGCGCTCCCACAGAAATGCAAGACATCGTAAATACCTTGCGCGCCGTTCTCGACCTGAACCGGGTTCAGCAACTGACCTCTCAGGAGGCGATTGTGCTTCGTGGAACTCCGGACCAGGTATTGCTGGCCGAAAAAATGGTCAACGATTTTGACCGGGCATCCCCAGAGGTGGTTATCGATTTCGCCTTAATGCAAGTGAGCCGGGACACGGTGCACACTCTCGGCATCAGTCCACCCACCAGCGCCACCGTGCAGCTACAAACCAATATCAGCAGCAGTTCAAGCAGTTCCTCGAGCACGAGCAGCAGTTCCTCAAGCTCAAGCAGCAGCTCAAGCAACGGCATCAACTTGAACACTCTTGGCAATCTGAACGCAACCGACTTTACGGCGACCATTTCGAGCGCGAATGCGACTGCTTTGTTCACCGACAGCCACACGAAAATCATTCAAAACCCGCAGATTCGTTCGCTGAATGGGCAGAAGGCAACAATCAAGATCGGAGACCGAGTACCCACAGCGACTGGATCGTACCAATCCGGCATCAGTGGAGTGTCGGTGAGCGGACTGGTCAACACCCAATTCCAGTATATCGACGTGGGAGTTAACGTGGATATTACCCCTCACATACATCCGGACGGGGACATCACACTGAAGATTTCCCTGGATGTCTCTTCGGTGACCTCCTATCAAAACATCGGGGGCATCAGTGAGCCGGTAATCGGTCAGAGGAAAGTCGAACATGAAATTCGCCTCAAGGATGGCGAGGTCAGCCTGCTCGGTGGAATGCTGGAGCAAGACGATACGCAGTCGTTGACCGGATATCCCGGATTGTCGCAGATCCCAATTCTGAAATACCTCTTTTCTCAGAAAAATAAGGAGATTTCAAATACTGAGATCGTCTTCGCTGTCATCCCACACATTGTGCGGCGCAGAGACTTCGACGAATTGAGCCGCAGAACGATCGATGTCGGCACGTCCAATTCCATTCATCTCCGCCATGCTCCAAAGTCAATAGTCGAGCCGGACAACGCTTCCGCGACTGTGCCGCCCGCAAAGGCCCCGGGAGATGCCAGTGTAGCTTTGGAGCTGGCTCCCACTGGAATCTCGGTTTCCAAGGGGGCTACGTTCATGGTCAACGTAGATCTAAGCGGAGGCGACAATGTGCAAGCTGTTCCCCTACAGGTGACGTTCGACTCCCGCGGGCTCGCACTATTGAACATTTCAAATGGCAATTTCCTTTCTCAAGGAGATCGGATCGTGGCCTTGGTTCATCGAGAAAACAACCTCACCGGGTCAGTGGATATCACCGCGTCACGGCCGCCAAATTCAGGGGGAGTATCTGGCCATGGCGTTGTGACGACGCTGACATTTCAAGCAAAGGCAGCGGGGCAGTTCCCCGTGAAAGTTACAAAAGCGGCGATCGTGCAACCTGATCGGCTGGTACAGGCCGCGCCAGGCTCTCAGATCATGGTACTTGTGCAGTGAGCAGCACGGTTTAAGCCAGAATCTTCCGGGGAACGCCAACGCCGGCTCCGTCTGGCCGGTCTCCAAAATTAGGGATGAACGGTTTGCCCAGCTAATTCTCCAATTCTTGCAGAGTCCGAGTGCCCCCGAGCGCCCCGACCGGATCGTTCACGGTGATCACCTCGAACTGGCAGTCCTCGAAGCTGGCAGGGAGTAATCGAGCCGATCTGCGAGGGCGTCCCGGTAGAGCACGAGGGGGGGCTCGCTTTTGCGTTTCTTGACTCCTTACGGCGCCGTCTCGATCTGGCGAATTCCGTGCCTGCCGAATGTACTGCAACTTGATAAACTTGCATCTTGGCCGGTTCAGTTTTCCCCTAATCTTCCCGAAAGCTCCGTCGGATAACTCGCCACCCAGCGGTCGCTGTGGCTCTCGAATTACACATCTTTACCGAATCATAACCAAAACTTTACTCAGAAGCTCAACCCGACCCGCATCTTTCTGTTTCAGGGGGGGTTCGTAACAGCCAGCTTGCCTGAATCCATCAGATCTAGAAACAGGAGCACGGTGGCCAAGGGTCGGACCTGCTGCGCGTAGCCATCCGACAACGCGCAGCTCGGACGGAGCATGCCTAACTGGGCATATTGCAAAACCCATCGCCAGACCGGGGGTATGTATGCAAGTTGTGAAGCGGTCTGCCACCGCTTTGTTGATTGCCTTAGCTGTTTCCATCCCAAGCTTCTCCGCCACGCCCGACCGCATCACGGGTGCTCTGAATAGCGGACAGAGCGCCACTCTCCAAGGATATGTTCCGCGCAAGGCTCTGCCGAAGTACGACGTGGGCCCGGCCGATCCAGCCTTGCGTTTTGTCTCGGTCATGCTCCTGACGAGTCCCACGAATGCCCAGCAGCAGGCGCTGGCTCAGTTAGTAGCTGAGCAGCAGGACCACGAGTCGCCGAAGTACCACAAATGGCTCACTCCTGAGCAATGGGCAAACCAATTCGGCCTGAGTCCGAACGACGTCCAGAAAATCACGGCCTGGCTCGCGAATCAGGGATTCACGAATATTCAGGTCGCCCGCGGACGAAATTGGTTCGTGTTCAATGCGACCGCCGCGCAGATCCAGAGCGCCTTTGGAACCGAGATTCGCCAGTACAGCGTGAACGGCGAGATGCACGTCGCGAATGCAACATCTCCGAAAATTCCCGCCGCACTATCCGGCATCGTCACCGGGATTCATGGGCTCAACGACTTTTATCTCAAACCGAGAGTCATTCATGGCGTTCGACGAAACTACTACGCGTCGAACCTGCAGGAAAGCTTTCTAGCCCCCGGCGACATCGCGACGATTTACGACATCAACCCTCTCTACAATTCTTCACCTGCGATCGATGGCACGGGGCAAAAGCTTGCCATCATTGGGCAGACGGACGTTTACCTGTCCGACATAAATGATTTCCGTACCGGTTTCGGCCTTAGTTCGATCAGCTGCACGACCAATTCCAGTGGATTGATTACGGCCTGCGATGATCCTCATTTTCAATATGTCCTAGCGAATGGCGTGGAAGACCCCGGGTTGGCGTCGAGCGGCGATTTGTCCGAATCCGATCTTGATTTAGAATGGTCCGGGGCGGTCGCGCGGGGTGCGCAACTTATCTTTGTGAACACGCCGGAGAACACAACCAGCACCACCGTGGATGGCGGCGGCGTTTGGGAATCCTGGTACTACGCCGTGGACCAAAATCTGGCTCCCGTCATCAGCATGAGTTACGGAAGTTGTGAATTTGCTTTCAGCTATAGTGTCGAAGGCTCGTCCGATGAAACCGAATTGCAAAAAGCCAATTCTGAGGGAATCACTTTCGTAAATTCCAGTGGCGACTCCGGTGCTGCGCAGTGCGACCCGGAACCTCCCGAAAACCCCAATTCTGATCCCAACGGCGCGTCCGCAACCGGTGGCTACGCCGTGAGTTATCCGGCGAGCAGCCCGGAAGTGACCGGCGCTGGCGGAAACTCGATTTCGATTTCGAACTTGGAAAGCTCCACTTACTGGGGGACGACCAACGGCACGAATGGCGGTTCGGTGACCGAATACGTCCCCGAGCAAGCCTGGAATGATGATTACGAATTCTTTCAGCTTTGCCAGGAGGATTCCGGAGATTCGGACCTGACCGAGTTCTGTGAGAACGGCGACGGGACGGAAGGCTGGGTTTCCATTACCAGCCAGCAGACCGCGCAAGAGGACATCGACATCTCCTCAAGTGGCGGCGGCCCGAGCAACTGCGCGGTTCAGACTGACGACTTCCAGGCATGCAGCGCCGGTTTTGCACAGCCGTCCTGGCAGACGGCGACAATTTCTGGTCAGGCAAGCGCCCGATTCACTCCCGACGTTTCGTTCCTAGCCTCTCCGAATTTTCCGGGATATATCTTCTGCACGGAACTTTCAGAGCTGGACGAGTCGGGCACGGGCAGCAGCTGCGCAAGCGGCATAGCGGGCGCGGTGAACGATGGATCGATCATCGGCGGTACATCCGCTGCGGCGCCGATTTTCGCAGGGATTGTGACGCTGCTGAACCAAGCCCTTTCTGCATCTGGTGGGTTGGGCAATGTGAACCCGACTCTATACCAGTTGGCGGCGAATACGTCATACGGCGCGTTCCACCAGGTCACCAGCGGCAGCAATACGGTTTACTGTACTGCCGGAACTCCCGGCTCCCCGCAGCCCTCAAGCGTGGATTGCCCTTCGACCGGAGTGCTGGGATTCAACGCCTCGAAGGACGATTCTAGCAATGGCTACAATCTCGTAACCGGCCTCGGGTCCGTGGATGCCAACAAACTGGCGACTGCCTGGGCCGAGAGCCTGAACGGCTTCGTGCTCTCGGCTAGCGGGATCAGTCCGACCAGTGTTGCTGCCGGCGGCAGCCCTCTGACCGCCACAGTCTCGGTCGCGCCGAGCAACGGATCGAATTTCAGTGGGACGGTAAGCTTCAGTTGCGCGAATGTCAGCGGGATTACGTGCAGCTTCAATCCAACGACCGTATCCGGAGGCACTGGCACAACCACCGTGACGATTTCCGTTGCTGCGAATGTTGCCACTGGAGCCACCAGCGTGACCGTCACGGGAACTTCGGGATCATTGTCTGCAACGACCACAGTGAGCTTCACTGTGACGGCGACGAGCGAGAGCTTCACCCTCAGCTCCAATCTCGGATCGTCCGGCAGCTTGAGCCTGAAAGAAGGACAGACTGGCCAGGTGAAGCTCACGGTCAGCAGCACCAGCACGCCTAGCTTCACTACCAGCAGCGGCGGGAATACGACCACAGTACTCCCGCTGACCTATACCTGTTCCGGACTGCCAAACTTGTCGAGTTGTACCTTCAGCCCGGCCAGCCCGAGTCAGGCGACGGCGGTCTCGGTAAGCATTACGACGACGGCTTCGACTAGCGCGCAAGCGCGGCCACCCCACCCGACGCGAATCCTCTACGCAGCCCTGTTTCCCGGACTGTTTGGCATCATGTTTATCGCCGGATCGCGCAGGCGCTCACTGCGCGGTATCCAGATGCGCGTACTGATCCTGGTTATCGGAGCGTCGACCCTGTGGCTGGGATCGTGCGGCGGCGGCAGTAGCAGCAGCAGCAGCACAACCGGGACCACGCCTGGGAATTACACGGTTAAAATTAACGCGACCACGGGAGGCTCTGGGCCGATCAGCAACAGCTATCAGTTCACGTTGACCGTCACGCAATAGGCTTGCGTCGTGGAAAATCAGTCCCATTGGTATTGTGAAGACATTCCGCACAGGAATTGAATTGGCAAACCGAGTCGGGCACGCACGGGCTCATCAGGATCGGAATCACAGCCGGAAAATGCAAGCTTAGAGCGATGCAGCCAGTTTTCCTGAAAGAAAACGCCAGCTTTTTCGGCTCGAAGAAGGACAGCGCGTCATGAGAGGTTACGCGAGATGCATGAAAACTGAAAGATCCCTTGGCAGGCATTTCATATGCACCGGCGCGGCGTGTATGTTTGCCGTGCTGGCCTTCCAGTTCATCCAGGCGCAGGAAACCACAGAAAAAATAACCGTGGATGACGTGGATCGCACGTTCCTCCTTCGTCTTCCGCAGGGGTACCAGGCCGGTCGACCTTATCCGGTGGTGATTTTGCTCCATGGCATGAACCAGGAGCCCGACGACATGGAGCGGCTGACTGGTTTTGACCAGCTTGCCGATAAAGACAGTGTAATCGTTGTCTATCCCGACGCCTTGCATGGACAATGGAATGCCGGAGTGCATCCGCCGGAAGTTCAACAGGCACCGATGTATCCGGGGAGACGGCGCGGGTATGGATACCCGGGCGGTGGCTATCCCGGCGGAGGCGGAGGAGGCGGCTATCCCAGCGGGGGCGGGGGCGGCTACCCTGGGGGCGGTCAGCAGCCACCGCAGACTCGCAATGAACAAAAACAGCCCGAAGCCGACGACGTCGGATTCATCAATCAGATGGTCGACGACCTGACGGCGAAATTCTCTGCGGATCCTGCGCGAGTCTACGCTGTCGGTCTGTCGGAAGGCGGATTTATGACCATGCGCCTGGGCTGTGCCGCGTCGGATAAGATCGCGGCCATCGCCACGGTCGGAGCCGAAATGCCGAAGACCATGATTTGTCTTCCTTCCCGCACCATGTCGCTGTTAATGATTACGGGAACCTCCGACCCAGTCGTCCCCCACGGTGGAGGCACGGAACACAATCTGCGGCTGGCCGTTCTCTCCGCCGACGATAGTGCCAAAGATTGGGCGAAGATTGATCACTGCGGCGACAAACCGGCCCACAGCAAATTGCCGCCCCGGAGCAAAGGCGGCATGGAGACCAAGATCGATACCTATGACGGCTGCGGCCAGAACGCTCAAGTCGTTCTCTACAGCGTCAAGGGAGCGGGCAACACTTGGCCCGGTGGCGAGCAATATGAGCCGAAAAATGCGGTGGGCAAAACCAGCGACGATTTTAGCGCTAACCAAGTGATTTGGAACTTTCTAGGGACGAAAAAGCTGCCCGCGAAGAACGAATAAGCAATCCTTCCGCACCACCCTCCCGTTGGCCCACACTCGCTTTGGATGGCGAAGAGCCGAAAATGGCCGAACGCCGAGCATGGTGTCGAAAAAGATGAATTCAACTCGATGTCACCTCGCAATTTATTATTCCATCCGTCCTGAGCTGCGAGCGCATCGTCATTCCTGACCATCGCAATCCGACACTCCAGTACCCAGCCGGCCTGGCTCGCGGCCAGCGGCGCCAGTGGCATGCCTTGTTGGCTCTGAAGCGGAGCATTCTCCAAGCCTGTCTGCTCAAGGAAAGCCTCTTGCAGTTGTGGCATTACGCCTACGAAGGGGGCCAGATTGCGCTACCGGCAGAGCTGCATCGACCAGTTGCGCTGGCGGCGGCTGCAGCCGATGAAGAAACTGGCCCGCATCTACGACGGCATAATTCCGCTGGCCGCCTGCGCGTCTGATGATGACGGCTTCTCACATGATTCAATGACAAGTATAATGGCCCGCCGATGGCCTTAGCCGCTGGCACCAAACTTGGCCCGTATGAAATTCGGAGCTTGATCGGCGCCGGCAGTATGGGTGAAGTCTATCGCGCCTACGACTCGCGCCTGAACCGTGACATTGCCATCAAGATTCTTCCCCCCGAAGCGGCCCACGGCGGGGATCGTCCTCACCGCTTCGAGACCGAAGCCAAAGCAGCTGCCGCCCTAAATCACCCCAATATCCTCGCCGTGTACGAGATGGGAACCGACGACGGCGTGCGCTACATCGTCTCGGAATTGCTCGAGGGTATGAGCCTGGCCGAGGCGCTCCGCCGCGGACCGCTGCCCCTGCGCGCCGCCATCGACTACGGGATCCAGATCGCCCACGGTCTGAGTGCCGCGCACGAGAAAGGGATCATTCATCGCGACCTCAAGCCCGAGAATGTATTCGTCACCAAAGGCGGACGCATCAAGATTCTGGATTTCGGACTGGCCAAGGTGTTGCCTCCCCAGGAACCTCGCGGTGCGGCCACCCCGACTGTCACTTTGCCGGGCGTAGCCCTGGGCACAGTCGGGTACATGTCTCCCGAACAGGTTCGCGGCTTGGCCACCGACCAGCGCGCCGACATCTTTGCCTTCGGAGCCATCCTTTACGAGATGGTCATGGGCCAGCGTTCCTTTCACAAGTCGACCGAAGCCGACACCATCAGCGCCATTCTCAACGAGGAACCTCCTCCGATTTCGCGCTTCGCGCCTGAGACGCCGAGCGGGCTCGAACGGATCATCCGCCGCTGTCTGGAAAAAAATTCGGAGCAACGTTTCCAATCGGCAGCCGATCTGGCCTTCGCCCTCGAAGCGGTGTCCGATCCTTCGGTCGCGGGCAGCGGCGCCCTTCCTATCTCAACAGTCGAACCCTCCGGTCGAGGCGGCTTATGGATTATCGCCAGCTTGGCGATTCTCGCTGTGATGGCAGTGGTCGCGTATGTTTTGCTCCGGCCTCCGCCGGTTCCCAGGGTGGCCAACTATGCCCAGCTCACGCACGACGGGCAGCCCAAATCGCTGATCGCGACCGATGGCGCGCGTCTCTACCTGAGCCTGGGCGAGGTCCGGGCGGGAAGTTTCGCGTCCCACGGTGCCGCTCAAATGTCGATCGCCGGCGGCGACCCGCAAAGACTGTCGATTCTGCCGGCACTCAACACCACTCCTTTCGATCTGACGCCGGATGGCTCGCAGCTGCTGGCCGTCATCGGTCAAGGAGCTCCCCCGAAGGGACCGATATGGACCTATCCATTGGCCGGCGGCTCTCCGCGCAAAATCGACGACCTGGTGGCGGAAACGGTCGCCTGTTCGCCCGACGGCAAGTGGCTCGCCTACAGCGATCTCGGCGACTTGTTCGTGGCCGGGGCAGACGGCACCGGCTCGCGCAAGCTGCTCGGGGTTAACGGAGACATTCTCAGCATTATGTGGTCGCCCGACAGCAAGCATCTGCGATTCGGCGCTTCTGAAACGGCAGGAACCATCGGCCAGCAAATGGAGTGGGAAGTGGCCGCGGACGGAAGCGGTCTGCACCGTTTGCTCGAGGGCTGGCACAATCCTCCCAACGAATGCTGCGGCAAATGGACGGCCGACGGGAAATATTTCATCTTTCAATCCAATAATCAGATTTGGGCGCTTCCTCAAACTGCCGGCATGTTCCGTTCGCAACCGAAGCCGGTTCTCTTGACTTCAAGCCCCATGGCGCTTTCGTCGCCGCTTCCGAGCAAGGACGGCAAGAAACTGTTCATGATCGGGCGCACGTATCGCGGGGAATTGACGCGCTATGATTCGAAATCCGCGCAGTTCGCGCCTGTTCTCGGCGGCATCTCTGCTGAGTTCGTGAACTTCTCCAAGGACGGCCAGTGGGTTACGTACGTGTCTTATCGCGAAGGCACTCTGTGGCGCAGCAAGGTTGACGGCAGCGAGCGCCTGCAGTTGACTGATCCGCCCAGGTATCCGGTACTGCCACGATGGTCGCCCGATGGGAAGAAAATCGTCTTCTTCGAATTCGGGCAGGGAGCCGACAAGCCCGCCCGCATGTACGAAACTTCGCTGGATGGCGAGACTCCACGGCTCGTACTGCCCAATGATAAAAGTCAGCAATTCGATCCCAACTGGTCACCGGACGGGACCAAAATTGTTTTCGCCGGTGAATCCAACGATCCGGCGTCGGCGGTTCGCATTCTCGATCTGGCCACCCAAAAAGTATCGGATCTGCCCGGGTCGCAGGGATTCTTTTCGCCGCGCTGGTCGCCCGATGGACGCTATGTTTCGGCCTTCTCTTCTGACTCAAACAGGCTTCTGCTGTTCGATTTGCAAACCCAGAAGTGGACCGAGCTTGCGACCGGGTCACTCGGCTGGCTCAACTGGTCGCACGACGGTCGATACGTCTACATGCTCGATTCGAAAGGCAAGGATGTGGTCGTCAGAATTCGCCTGAGCGACAAAAAGCGCGAACCGGTGGCAGATCTGAAAGACATTGTGACCACCGGCCGCTATGGCGCTGCCCTCGCGCTTACCCCCGACGATTCCCCCCTGCTCCTGCGCGACACCGGAACGCAGGATGTCTACTCCGTCGACTGGATTGTTCGGTAGTCGCCCAGGTCACTCTTCCTTCTGCATGGAATTTGCCCGCCTCTGGGAGCAGAATAACCGCAGTCTAGATCTGCTGACCGAGGTTGGGGCGCAGGCTGAGCGTGCCATCATCGTTCAGCTTCTGCTGACAAGCCCACCGCACCGGATAGCGCATTCCTTTTACTTCAATCTCCGCTCTAAGTTTCAATCCTTCCCAATGGGCGACGTTGGGCAGCACGAACTGTGCCTGTCGAATCTTACCCGGCAGTGGATAGCCGGCGTCCAGACAACCGCTCTTGAGCGCCTTTCCATCCCGGCTCTCCACGGTCACCCTCAATACGCCCGGCACACCCGCGATTCCATCGTTTGCGAAGCCGGCAATCAGACCCAGGTAAGTTCCGTCCTTATAGCTCCAGATGAAAGACGGCCTCACCCGATAGCCAATACGGCGATTGATCCGGTCGAAGGCTGTCGGATAAGCGTGATAGTAGCTCAGCAGATTCTTTGCGCTGATCTGGTGAAAGTTCCACAGCGACCAGTAATTCGCCCCAACATCCATGACATGCGCGATCATGTTTTCTGCCGGAGATATCCCTTCCGCAGCGGCGCTTGGATCGGGAGGTTTGCCCGGCAGCCCCTGCTCCAGCAATGCCGCGATCCAGGGTGGACGATTGCTGAGCGCTTCAATCTGCTCGTTCTCGATAAAGATGGTATCGCTGCGAATCCAATTGTGGCTGCGGACCGTGCGGTCCAGCAATTCCGCATTACCAACGCGGCTATAGTCCGGTTGTGTGTTGGTCAGTAGAGGAGTCTTTGAAAAGTGCTCGAGCTGGACTTCGAGCATATGGATCCAGGTGCGCTCGGCTGTTGGGTAATCAGGAAAAGGATTGTTGGCAAACGGCCAAGTGTGCCCTTCACCCCAAAAGCCATACATGAAGGTATCGATATATTCGATGATCGGACTGCCATCGAACTCCGCTGCCAGCAAGCCAACCAGCTCTGTGAATGCCTGCTGGAAAAAAGCATCGTCATAGCGCGGCTGATAACGCGCGTACGGGTTCTGCAAATATCTTTTCGCCTGCGCACGGCTTTCCTGATCGCTCAGGACCAGATCAACTTTCGGAACCTTCTCGAGAATAAAATCCGGGAGGGCGGCTTCGTGGGTGTAGTCGGGAGCGCACATCTGAATTCGCAATCCGACCCGCTTGTTGTTCTGCTTCGCCAATTCAAAAACCAGGCTCAGATAATCGGGCATCTCCAGGCGTCCCGGCCGCGGCTGCAGTTCCCTCCACGTCGGACGGACATAAAGCTGCTGGCCCAAGGGAAATCGAACCAGGTCTTCGATGGCTTGCGCAATATTGTCCGACTTGATTTCCTCCGTGCCACTGTCTGCTGTGATATAGGTGACCAATCCCTTGCCATAGTTCGGCACCACCTCTTCGGAAGAAGTAGTAGTCATCACCACATCGTCCGTGGGAATGACGGCATCCGGCGGGTATTGAGGAAACGGACCCTGATTGAGGCGATCGCTGACTTGGGGACCGGAGCCGAAGTCATATTTCCCCCAGTTGTGGGCGGGAACCATCGCCTGCGCCTGACCCATTCCAAGTTCTGCAGCTACCGCAACCGCGACCGTACTTTTTAGAAAATCTCTGCGCTGCATCGGAATTATCTCCTGAGGTCCATTGAAATGGGCAGTGCCGCGTTTCTCACCGATTGTAGTATCTGCGGGCGCAGGTTGTGCCCGGAGTCTGTAGTTCTGAAATTGTGGAATCTGAAATCGGAATTCTGTTGGGGCAAGGTGCACTGGGTGCGACTTCATATCGGGCAGCACAACCGTGGTTTCGACCCCGTCCCACAGATTCTGCAAGCGCAGGTTCTCATGGGCAGCGTCCTGATCGTCATGGTAGTCGGCGATGGGTACGGTGATGGCACGCGTCTGCGCAGCGCCTTCCATCGCTCCCCGCGGTGCGCTCCTTCCCATGGCGGGCAGCAGCAGCGCATCTTTGCGCGCGCTCTCCACGGCTTCAATAACCTCCCGTGCCCTGGCGTGCGCACGGCGTTGTAGCTCGCCCCATCGCCCATAACCACCGCAGGCCGAGGATGCCCCGGAAGAATTTGCTGCCTGGGTTCGCGGTCCAGGATGAAGTAGCCGCGGGAGCGAATGTAGTCTACGACCGGCTGCGGCTGCGCGCCAATCGATCCAACCACAGGTCCAAATCGGCGGTCGCGGCGGGCGCAATGGCACTGGCGGCTGCGGCTCCGGTTTGGCCCGAGGAGAGGCCGTTGACGTTCGGCGAAGGCGGGTTGATCAGCCCAAGCAGATGCGCCCCTGTGCCCTCGAGCTGCCCCCAGCCAAATGGCCTTCATCAGCATCCGGTCGTTCACCCTCGCCGGAGTCCGCGCTGCTTTTTCCGCCGCAGGAAGCGGCTCAATACCGTCCTAGAAATGCGCCGCCAGAACGCGTCCGTCTTCCTCCTTCATCCCGGCAAGCCACTGCGCCAACATCATCTCCGGGTTCGGCGCCCAGTTTCCCTCATGGCCGCTGTGCAACCCGCGATGTGGGCCCTACACCGTGATCGACAGATGCCCATCCCCTCGCGCTCCAAAAACTGCCGCCCACTGCGCAAGAACGACATTTGGCATTGCAATTTGGCTACCAGAGGGTTGATGATTCGTTCGCCGACTAGGATAGACCTCTGTAACAACCCGCAAAAATTCCAAGCCAAGGAGCTCTCTTGTGGTTCCTTTACGAATAGCGCTGCGTTTTCTGTTGTCCGGAGTTCTGATTTGTGGGGCAGTGCCCTGTGGTGCGCAAACCAATTCAACCCCGCCGGCGAGCGCTCCCGGCCAAGCCATTCCGGGAACGAGTGGAGCCAGCACATTCGCGAGCAGCGTGCCAACCAAGGTTGTTCCGGGAGTGATGCAGCTTTCCCTGCAGGAGGCCATCGATCGCGGCCTGAGACACAATCTCGGATTGCTGCTCTCGCGGGCCGACACTGGTTTCGCCCGCGGACAACGCTGGGAGCAGTTGAGCGCCCTGTTGCCGCACGTAACCGCCGCGCCCTATGTGGCGGAATCAAAGCTGAATATTGATCAGTTGGGCTTTGCGGGTCTGGCCAGCATGTTCCATCTCTCGCCCTCGGTTGGTCCGTATTCTTACTTCGATGCGCGCGCCGCAGTCAGCGAAACCTTGTTCGACTGGCAGTCCATTAACGCCACCCGCGCGGCCAATCAGAACGTAAAATCGGCCGACTACACGCTCCAGGATGCTCACGATCTGGTGGTGCTGGCCGTGGGCTACACCTATTTGCAGGCCATGGCCGACGCGGCCCGCATTGAAACCGCAGAGGCTCAGGTCAAGACGGCACAGAGCCTGTACGATCAAGCCGGTGATCAGGTGGTTGCAGGCACGGCAGCCGATATCGACGCGCTGCGCACCAAGGTCGAACTTCAGACCCGGCAGCAACAGCTGATCCAGGCCAAAAACGACTTTGCCATCCAGAAGCTGAGCGTAGCGCGCGTGATCGGCCTCGCTCCGGCCCAGGAATTTGAACTGACGGACAAGTCGCCATACCAGCCGTTTGCAGGAATAAGCGTTGAACAGGCCTTAAAACGCGCTTACCAGTCGCGCTCGGATTACCGGTCGGCGCTGGCCGATGTACGCGCGGCGGAACTGTTACGGAAGGCAGCCGCGGCCGGATATTTGCCGTCACTTTCGCTGGGCGCCGATTACGGCGCCGGAGGCATCAATCCGTCGAATGCGACCCAGGTGTACGACGTGCGCGGGACGCTGTCGATCCCCATCTTCACCGGAAACAGCGTTCATGGCAATGTTCAGCAGGCTGATGCCAAGCTGGAGCAGAGCCGTGAGCGGCTGGAAAGCCTGCGTGCTCAAATCGAGTCGGATGTGCGCAGCGCGCTACTGAACCTGCAGTCGTCGGCCGATCGCGTTACCGTGGCCCGCAGCAATATTGACTTGGCGGAACAAACCCTGGTTCAATCCGGCGATCGCTTCAGCGCCGACGTAACCGACAGCGTGGAAGTGGTGCAGTCCCAAGAAGCGGTGGCGAGCGCGCACGAACAGTACATTTCCAGTCTTTATAACTATAACCTGGCCAAAATTTCCCTGGTTCGCGCCATGGGCATTGCCGAGCAGGGGGTCAGGGAATACTTCCGGGAGAAATGAACATGGCGGACGAAACTCCCCTTCGATCTGCAGCTGAGACCGACCAGGAACTGCCCCTCGATGCTGTGGCGGCGCACAGGGCACCGGCTGCACGGCCAAAACCTGGGAGAAAATTCATGATTCTCGCTGCCGCCGCCTTGGTTGTTATCGCGGGCGTGCTGCTCTGGCGCTATTTCAGCAGTTACGAGTCGACGGACGACGCCCAGGCAGATGTGCATCTTTATCCCGTCAGCGCGCGGATCTCAGGGTATGTGGTGCAGGTCGACGTTGACGACAATCAGTGGGTCGAGAAGGGAACGGTACTGGTCGAGATCGACCCCACCGACTATGAGGTTGCGTTAACCCAGGCGCAAGCCAATCTAGCCAACGCCGAAGCGACCGCCCAGTCGCTGAACATCACAGTTCCGATCACCTCCGTGAATACAACCAGTCAATTGCAGTTCACTGCCTCGGGGGTAGAGGATGCACGCGCTGCGGTCATCGCTGCTGAAAAGCAATTGGCTGCTGCTCATCAGCAAGTGGAGGCCGCGGAGGCGAACGATGTGAAAGCCCAAGATGATCTGCGCAGATATAAGCTGCTGGTGGAAAGGCGAGAAGTTTCACAGCAAATCTATGATCAGGCGCTCGCGACGGCGAGATCCAGCACCGCCAACGTGGCGGGCGCGCAAGCCAGCGAATCCGCCGCGCAGCAATTTGTACAACAGGCGCAGAGTCGCCTAACCCAAGCGACGGCCAACCACCAATATGCGCAGACCGGTCCACAACAAGTGTCTTCCACCAAGGCACGCGTGCAAGCCGCCATCGCCGACGTTCAGCAAAAGCGCGCGCTGCTACACCAGGCAGAGTTGAACCTGCAATACACCAAGATCGTTGCTCCGGTGAGCGGCGAAGTGAACAAAACCGTCGTCGTTGGCCTGAACGTGGAACCGGGGCAGCAACTGCTGACCGTGGTGCCGCTCGACGAAGTGTGGGTGACGGCAAACTTCAAAGAGACCCAGCTCAGGCACATGCGGGTTGGACAGAGAGCGGAGATCCATGTGGATTCAACCGGCCGGACTCTGAAAGGCCACGTGGACAGCATCGCCGGGGCAACGGGTCCACTCTTCAGTTTGCTTCCCCCGGA
>JASHRB010000343.1 GCA_030037575.1 Candidatus Sulfotelmatobacter sp.
GTTGATGTAAGGCCGCCCCCCGCCGTTGATCGCGCCTTGCGTGGTCTGCGATCCATATTCAAAGGTCGAAGGATCGGTGGTCACCACTCCGGGGGAAAGCAGCGTCAGCTGAATGTAATTGCGCGTCGTCAGCGCCAGGTTCTCAATGCTGTTCGAATCCATGACGGTCCCGACTTGCGCATCTTCTGTCTGCAGGACCGGCGCCGCCCCCGTGATCTCAATGGTTTCCGAAACCTTGCCAACCTTTAGTTGCACATCCACACGTGCAATCTGGTTCAGAACGAGAGTGAACGGCGGCCGAACCGCGGTGTCGAATCCGGTCGCCGATATCTTCACTCCGTAATTGCCAATGGGCAGGCGCAGCAGGCTGTACGCTCCGCTGTCGTTCGACTGAGCATTCCACTGCGTCCCCCGCTCGGTGTCGGTAGCCACCACCTGAGCGCCCCGAATGGGGGCTCCGGTCTGATCGCTCACGGTGCCGACAATCGATGCCGTCACTTCCTGGCCCCAAGCCGGCTTTAAAGTGGCCGCCATTCCTAGCAGTGTCAGCGCAACCAGGCATCGAATCCCCAGCTTTTTCATTGCAACCTCCCTGAGAGCTACTGGCGCGCTCACGCACGCCCAGAACCGAGCTAATATAATCGGACTATGCTATATAGCACACATTAGTCTGTGGTCAAGAAAAAAATGCAATGCCCCCAAGAATTTTCCCTGCATGCCGTCCTACCGCTCTATATCGGTTTATCCTTCCCCAGCCGAAGCCGAATGCGGATTGATAAGCCCGCTTGTTGCCGGCTTCCGCCCTCCGGCGTGAAAATCTGTGCAAAAGCCGTGGAAATCTTGAGAGAGATAGCCGCGGACACGGCCGTCCCTGAGGTTCGGCGCAGCTTCCCGCTATTGCTGCAACCCATTTCCGCTCTATAGCAATTGCCGGCGGGAAGGCCTCCCCGCCCGGCGTTTTTCTGGGATTTTTACTTTACAGGATTCGTGCAATACGCTATATAGCACATGGGGCCTCGTGTATAAGATCGCTTATGGCTGGAAATCACCGCAACGGCACGCCGGTCTACAAGCGCATTCAGAACATCATTCGCAAGCGCATCGAGGCGGCTGAATTAAATCCCGGCGATCCGGTTGCCTCAGAGCGAGAATTGGCCAAGATCCACAAAGTGAGCCTCATGACCGCTCGCCACGCCCTGGCGGGCCTCGAGCGCGAAGGTATCGTCGAACGCCGCCGTGGCGCCGGGACGTTCGTGGCCGCTCCGAAGATTCACTTCAACAAGCTCATGAGCTATACCGAGCACATGTCGAGCCGCGGCCTCGCCCCCCGTTCCCGCGTGCTGGTCGCCAAAATCGTCGAGGATGAGCAGGAAATTGCCGCCCGCCTGGGCCTGCCCGTGGCCAGCCGCATGGTGAAGATCACTCGCCTTCGCCTCACCGGCGAGGAGCCGTTCGCGCTGGAGACCTGCTATTTGCCCGCCGCCGAATATTCCAACCTGGTGAGCGCTCCGCTCGGCCGCAGTTCGCTGTTCGCCGCTTTGCAGCACGATTACGACGTGGAGCTGGCTTACGCAGATGAGGAAATTGACGCCACCGCCGCCGACGCCAACCTCGCCGAAATGCTAGGCCTGGCCAAAGGTTCCGCTCTCCTCCGCATTCGTCAGGTCATTTATTCCACCAAGGGCAAACCCACCATCTACGGTGTGGGCTATTATCGCTCCGAGCGGCACACTCTTTTCGTTCGGCGCTTTCGCTGATGGTCCGGATCCGGGAGTGGCCTGACATGCTGAATGCTCCAGGCTACTGCCCTCACTGCTGCGCGTGAGCGGCCGACCGCAACAGAGACCAGCTCTTGCCCAACCGGTCCCCGGCCGGAATGCGCGGAGTGGGGCTCGCTTTTTTATGCCGGCGCCGGTGCTTGCATCGCGGCCACCGCTTGTTCGAGGTGATCAAGAGTCTGTTCGACGGTGAGCGAGTACATTTCGCGGCCGAGGCCCTCACCGGCCTCGAGCGCCGCTTTCAGGTAATGGCCGGCAATTTCGATGGCCAACGAATCGGTAATGGCCTTGCCCGTGCGCTTCTTGTATTCCCCCCACGCCGGATGGGGCAAGGCGACCCACACGGTTCTGCCATCGGCAAGAAATTTAATGTCCACGGCGTCGGCGTGACGTGTGGCAATGGCCACGATTAAAGCTTGGTAGACGCAGTGAACGGGCTGCTTGGTCCAGCGGTCGGTAGCGGTGAAATCTCCAAACATGGCTCTAGAAACTATATCGGAGACAGCTCGCGGCGGTAAATGACCGGAGGCGCAGTCGGGGGGAGTATGATCGCCATCCTGGGCCGGCGTAGGTGGCGCAGCGAAGACCGGCGGCCAAACCATGGCCACCGGCGGTCATCCCCAAGCTTCGCCTTTTCACCGGCCAAGCGAGGGATCTCACTGATCGAAGAACCTCGATCGGGCTGTGGTTGCCTCGCCGGCATCGCCCGGGCTCCCTGCGGAAGTGGCTCTTACCCGCCGGCGATCGCACCGATGATGAGAAATGGCTCAGACCCTGTGGCCACAGCTTCGGGCAAAGGCACATCGGGCGGATTGTGCGACAGATCCTCTTGGCAGGCAAAAAAGCGCAGAAACGGGCGGCGCTGCCGCGTGGTTGGATCGCGTATCGTTCCGCGCAGCATCGGATACCGCTCCTCGAGCGCGTCGAGCACCGAAGCTTGGGTGACGGGAGAGGCGACCTCGAGCGTGATCTCGCTGTCGGCGTGGGCCAGCGCGCGAAGATGAAATGGTAGAATTACGCGGATGATTTTGTCCATGCAGTTAAACGGCCGACACAAACGGCGGCGGGCGATTCCGGGCTGCGCGACCACGGCCGTAGATTCCCGCCCCACATTCACGCAAGCGCTCTCCCTTCCTGCCCGCGGTTCAACTCGGCGATGACAATTTTGTCCATTTTCATCATGGCCTGAAAAACCGCGTTCGATTTCTGAGCATCGGGATCGCCCATCCGTGGTATCAGTGCCGGGGGAATGATCCGCCACCAGAGTCGCATGGGTTCTAGAGCCAGCCGCAGCGGCTGGGCTTTCCCCCCTGGAGAAGCCGGTTCCAATAATTGTCGGCTTCATCCTGCGTTTCCCAGCTTACGAAAATCGAGAACGCTTCGGCAAAGGGAAACTGCGGGCCGCCAGGGAGCGCCATAAATCGTTGTCCTTCAAGTTCGGAGTTCACGGGGTCGTCACTTTTCCGCCGACGCGGTTGACGCCCAACACTTTTGGGTTCTGGAAAATCGAAGCGTAAAAGTTGACGGCTGCCTCGGCCTGCTGGTCGAAGCAGAGAAATGAAGTGATTGCGGCATGGGCCGCTCCTTGAAGATTTGCTCGCCTGGGATTGTTCCGCTACTTCAGGGTTTGCACTTCCACGCTCAACACCGCCGGCAGATCGTGCACAATTGCGTTCCAGCTGTCTCCCGCGTCA
This sequence comes from Candidatus Sulfotelmatobacter sp., assembly GCA_030037575.1. Classification (GTDB taxonomy): domain Bacteria; phylum Acidobacteriota; class Terriglobia; order Terriglobales; family Acidobacteriaceae; genus Sulfotelmatobacter. The sequence goes on from JASHRB010000343.1 coordinate 3,473, forward strand.
GCCGATGCATAGATCTGGCCGCCGGTGGTGCCGAAATAAATTCCGCACTCCTCGAAGGAGTCGACTGCCATGGCATCGCGCAGCACGTTCACGTAGCAGTGTTTCTGGGGCAAGCCCTTTGACAGCGCCTCCCATTCGTTGCCGCCGCAGCGGCTGCGGAAGACCCGCAATTGTCCGTCCAGCGGAAAGTGCTCGGAATCGCTTTTGATGGGCACAACGTAAATCGTCTCCGGCTGGTGTGCATGCACGTCGATAACGAATCCAAAATCGGTGGGGAGATTGCCGCTGACTTCAGTCCAGCTGTCTCCGGCATCGTCGCTGCGCATCACATCCCAATGCTTCTGCATGAAGAGCACTCCCGGCCGCTTAGCACTCATGGCGAGGTGGTGAACGCAATGGCCAACCTCGGCGGTCGGATTGGGAATGTATTTGGAATAGAGCCCACGATTGATCGGCTTCCAGCTGGCGCCTCCGTCATCGCTGCGAAAGGCGCCGGCGGCCGAAATGGCAGTGAAAATTCGCTGGGGACGGCTGGGATCAAGAATGATGGTGTGCAGGCACATGCCTCCCGCGCCAGGCTGCCAATGCGGGCCGCTGCCGTGCCCACGCAGGCCAGAAAGTTCGTGCCAGCTTTCCCCCCCGTCGGTGGAGCGAAACAGCGCGGCATCCTCCACGCCTGCGTAAACCGTGTCGGCCTCGCTCAATGAAGGCTCCACATGCCACACCCGCTTGAATTCCCAGGGATGCTGCGTTCCGTCATACCACTGGTGCGTGGTGAGCGGCTTGCCCTGGGCGGCAGAAGTATCGTAGGCGAACTTGTTGCTCTGCGGGGGCCCCGCCATGGCGGCAGGGCCGGCCGGCGTTCCCGGCTGGTGCCAGGTCTTGGCGCCGTCGTCGGAGCGCTGAATGATCTGCCCGAACCATGCGCTCGACTGCGAGGCGTAGATGCGGTTGGGATCAACCGCCGATGCTTTCAGGTGATAAATTTCCCATCCCGCAAAATGCGGCCCGCTGACTTCCCACTTGTCGCGCTTGCCATCGGAAGTCAGAATGAATGCGCCTTTGCGCGTGCCCACCAGAACGCGGACTGACGCCATCGTCGCTCCTTATCGTTCAACTGGAATTGCCCGGGCTTTCTCCCGCTTGTCCTCCCGACGGTCGGGGCCGCGGCGGGAGGAACCGGTTCATTAATGGATGCTGACGCCAAACGCAGGTTCCTGCTCGCCGCGGCCCTCAGCCGAGTGAAGCCCGTTCTACCGAACCGGCTTGGGCGATCGGTTACGCCGCTTTCTTGGCCTGCCCGCGCATCTGTTTCATCATCTGCCGCATGGCGGCGACGTTGCCGGGGGAGCGCTTTTCCATCCAGACCTCGAAGCGCTGTGCGGCCTTTTCGAGGTTGGCGAGAAACAGTTGGTTTTGAAAGCGCTCGCGGCCTTGGGGAACGATGGCTTTCACTGCTTCCCATACCCCGAAAAACTCGCCGGTGGTCTCGAAGAAAAGGTCTTCGTGAAGCAGGCCGTAGTTGAGCATCGCGCAGGCCTGGTCCCAATAGCTGAGCACCATCATGGCGAACTGTCCACCTTCGGTGCCGGGAGCGGCAATGCGCATGGCGTCATCGAAGCTCTCGACAATGTAGTTTTTCCAGAACCAGTCGCGCGCCTGGCGCAGCCGCGCTTCCCGTCGCTGCTCGAAAAGTTGCAGTTGAAGTTGTGCCTGTTCGTGCGTAGGTTTGGTTTGCATCTGAATTCTCTCCTTATGATTTTTGCCCGTCCTTGGTTACCGTGCTTGTGAACTGTGATAGCTTTGCGACTTATTCTCTCTGGTAATAAAGGATGACCACTCCGGAGCGGAGCAGCCTCGTTTCCCGTAGCTTCAGTTTAAGCCCGTGATCGATTCCCTTGAAGAGGGGGGTTCCGCCGCCCAAGAAAACGGGATTGAGAATGACTCGATACTCGTCGATCAGCCCGCGCTGCAGGAGATCGGCGGCCAGCATGCCGCTGCCGAGAATGACCATGTCTTTGCCGGATTGCCGCTTGAGCTTCGCCACCTCACCGCCGGCATCGCCTTGGACCACACGCGCAGGGCACCATTCCGCTTTGGGGAGGGTTTTCGAGAACACGATTTTGGCAAGGCTGTTCATCTTGTCGGCAATCTCGTCTTTGGGCGCCAACGGCCAATATTTGGCCATCAGTTGGTAGGTAGCGCGGCCGAAAAGAAGCGTATCGACCGAGCGCAGCATTTCCGCGGCATAGGCGAAGAATTCGTCGTCGACTACGTGCCAACTCAGATCTTTGTCCGGTCCCTCGAAAAAGCCGTCGAGCGACATCAGGTTGGAGACGATTAATCGGCGCATTTCTCTCCTCGCTCGCCCCAGCATATTCTAGATCACTTGTAATCTGCAAGTGAAATGTTAGAATGCTCTGGTGTCCGGGGAAAACAAAACAAACCGGCGGTCGGGGTGCCCGCTAAATGCATCGGTCGAGATGCTTGGCGACCGCTGGTCGCTTTTGATCATTCGCGACCTGATGCTGCGCGGCTTCCGAACATACAAAGAATTTCTGGGATGTTATGAAGGCATTGCCACCAACATCCTGGCCGATCGCCTGCAAAAACTGACCGCCCATGGAATCATCGGCGCCCAGCCCGATCCCGAAGACGGCCGCAAATGGATCTATTCGCTCACTGCAAAAGGCATCGACCTGGCGCCGGTGCTCACCGAAATGGTGTTGTGGGCGGCCGCGCACGAGGACACCGGAAATCAGGCTCTGGTGCAGGAAATGAAAAAAGATAAACAGAAGTTTCTTGCCGCCATCCGCCAGCGGTGGGCCGAGGGCAAGTGACTGTCGTTTTGCCACCGGGTTGCATACAGGGAATCGATCGAGGGGCTTCTCGCTCCCTTCTTCCGATAACATGGATCCGTGGCAAAGCAAGTCATCCCCCAGAGCAAGCTCGCAATTCTTCACGCTTCTCACTTGAGCCGACTGCCCTGGCTGCGGCATGGATTCTCAAGTCGCCGGGAAGGGTTTTCACGTCCCTACGGCGGCAAAACTCTGAATCTCGGATTCACGAAAGAAGACACCCAAGCCGCGGTTGAACGTAACCGGTCTGCCTTTTTGCGCGAGATCGTCACCCCCAGCCAGGGCCCTCAGCGGCCGGCCTCCAAGGCCTCGCCGGCCGGGAATCGTTGGCCGCTGATCACGGTGCGTCAGGTTCATTCCGATGTGATTCACTTGGTTGATTCGCCGCCGGAGAGACAACTGGTCGGCGACGGATTGATTACGGCGACTGCCGGTTTAGTTCTCGCCATTCAGGCCGCCGACTGCCTGCCCATCATTCTTGTCGATCCCCCAGGCCGAGCGGTGGGTGTGTTTCATGCGGGTTGGCGAGGAACCGTTAAACGCATCGTCGAAAAGGGCGTGGGAGAAATGCGCCTATTTTTCGGCAGCCGTCCGGGCGATCTCAAAGCCGCAATTGGCCCCGGGATTCACCGTTGCTGTTACCAGGTCGGCGAAGAGGTTCGCGAGAAATTTGCATCGCAATTTGCCTATGCGGCGAAGCTTTTTCGCGAAGTCAAAGAGTCGGACCCGGTGCGCGAAAAATATCCGCTTTTGTTTCTGACCGCGCGCGCTCCCGGCCACGGCGAGCTGCCTCAGAAAATATTTCTCGACCTGGTCGAAGC
>JASHRB010000344.1 GCA_030037575.1 Candidatus Sulfotelmatobacter sp.
AGTGACCACCTCTTGGTCAATCCCAACCAGTCCACCGGACGGCCCGCAGGTTCCAAAGAATCTGCGGGCCGTTTGCTTTTTCGCCACCTTTGCTGCCGCCGAATGACCGGTGCACGAGGCCAAGCGATCCATCCCCAAACCGCGAAGCTCGCGGCGTGACCCATTGCTTTCGAGGTCTTGATCCTGGTTCTGCTCGGCGCAGCAAGCATGGCCGCAGCAAGAGCACCAGGTCACGAGTTCGGCGATTTCGTTGCGGCAATGCCCAAATGCAGGCGGGATCGCAGCAGTGATCCAGTGGTCACGTGTTTTTGTTTCGTAACGCGCAGAGGAATCGGCTGCAGCTGATCCTGTGGGACGGCAGCGGACTTTGGGTCTGCGCGAAGAAATTATCGCAGGGCGTTTTGGCTGGCCGGCGCCACCGCGAACTGTTTGAAACGCTTCAAACATGCTCTCTTCTCAATTCGCTAAGCACAGGAAAGTCTCCTGCCTGGTACTCAGCAAGGAGTCTGGCAATGTCCTGCTTCGCGTCTGCCAGGTGCCCCGGACCTACAAAACCGGGCGTCGCCGGCGGAACGTTCACTACCCGACTGATACCACGTTGTTGCGACATGTTCCTTGCTTGTGAAATTGTCTTTTCACTTTGTAGCGGTTTGCTGAAGGGGCGCTTTGCGCCATTCAAGCAAGGCTGTGCCGCCGCCCACGAGACCAGCCAGCAAAGCTGCTATACCCCACAAGGCTCCGCTCCGTTCAAACCCGACGATGGCATCGAGCGAGAGTGATCCTGGCCCCATGAATGCCAAGGCCAATGCGGCCACTGCGAGCACGAAGGGATACTCGTAGCCGCCATTTTGCGCGAAGAAGCCCTTGCTGAGATGCACGGTCACTACCGCAACCAGCATCACGCTGATGACGATGGCCGCAGCCGCAGGCGTAGCTAGTCCAAATGCCAGAAGCACCCCGCTGAGCGCTTCGCCCAACGCTGCCATGAGGGCATGTCGCCTGCCGGGAGGAAAACCAAGCACAGTGAAGAACTGCCCAGTAGCACTAAGCCCTGGTCCCCCGAACCACCCAAACATTTTTTGTGTGCCGTGCGCTGCCAGGCTCAGTCCCACAGCCAGTCTCAGAAGCAGAAGCCCAATTTCCATAGGTCACCTCGCATAATCGTCGCTTATCGTTTAGACGACATATGTTGTAAAAGGATTCAAACTTCTGATAAGCTTCGGGTGATGGCAATACCGCTATCAGATTGCGAGCTCCGGGATCCACGCCAGAAGCGGACGCGGAAACTACTGCAAGATGCTCTGCGGAAGTTGTTGCAAGAAAAGCCGTTCCAAGAGATTCTGGTGCAAGATGTTGCAGCCGTCGCCACGGTTAACCGAGCAACCTTCTACAACCATTACAGCGACAAGTTCGCTCTCTTCGAGGCGATGGTGGCGAGCGACTTTCACGAGCTCTTGAAAGAGCGCAACATTTGCTTTGAGGGCACCTGGCCTACCGCAGCCGAAGCCATCGTTTTTGCCGTTTGTGACTACCTGAAAGAGATTCACCGGAATAAAAAGCAGTGCGCCAGCAAGGCATCTTTTGGTCCTTTGTTGGACTCGGCGGTCACGAGGGCGATTCGAATCGTTGTGTTCGATGGTCTCGGGAAACGTGCCCCTCGGAACGGAGTACCGAACGACGTGCTTGCTTCTACGATCAGTTCGGCAATCTACGGTGCCGCTCGGGGATGGTTCTACGGCAAGAGACGGCACAGGAATGATGAGCTCGTGTCCTTGATTAGAGGTGTCGTTGCCCGCATGCTCGAAGCAGCCGTGGCTTAAAGGCAGGCCGATTCAAGCCACTCCGCCGTTCTGCCGGGTAAGACGCGTGACTCGTCCCGACTCCAGCGCGCTCCATCTCCTCTAAGCGAGTGTCCAAGTCGGTAAGGCGCTTCCGCATCGTTGCCTTTCTCGGAAAATTGGACACGAATGCGCGCTCGGGCTCTTCGTTCGCAGGCACGCGAAGGCTTGCAGTTTCATCGAAATAACTTTCAGTCAACAAAATGTTCTTCAACTCTTCAACTGCGATTGCGGCTGGATGAGGTCTTCGCCAGCCCGAAATTTTACCGGACTGCCGTTTGGATGTTTGCAGGATTCGCTCTGCTGCTGGCGGTGATTGGCGTCTAGGGCATGGTTTCTTACGCTGTGTCCCAAAGAACCCAGGAGATGGGTGGGCGCACGGCTCTCGGGACCACGCCCGTCCAGCTTCGGGGCATGCTGTTGCGGCAGGGTTTACCGATGGTCGTGGCCGGAGCTATTCCTGGAACCATCGGGGCTCAGTTCACCGGGCGCTTTCTTGCAAGCCTGGTAGATGGAGCGAGCCCATTGGGGGCGCGCAATATCCGCCTATTTAGCCATATTCTTCGCTTTGGTAGCGTCGGCGAGTATTTGGTCCGCCACCCGCCGCGTCGCCACATTCGACGTCATTGCCATCCTACGCAATGAATAACCTCCATCGGGCACAGAGGCGTCGGTCGTAGGTACTGGGTCAGTTTGAATATCCACAGCCTCGCTTTAGCATCCTCGCCTGTGGCATGATGAGAACGTGATCGGCAAGGGCAAACGTCCGCGTGATCCGAACCAGCTTGCGAAGTGGATCGTGGATCAATCCACTAGCGAAACACCCCTAGAAGTTCCCGCGCCTGAATCCAGCGTGACGCTTCCAGTCCCCCCGCCGGACCTGTCTCAGTACATGGCTGCAATCGGTCGCAAAGGCGGTCAGATCGGCGGGAAGCGTAGGCTCAAGACGATGACCAAAGAGGAGCGCCGGAAAATAGCAAGCAAGGCCGCCAAGAAACGATGGAAGAATGCCAAATCGCGCGGTCAAATCAAAGGGCCATAGTGCAACCAACTTGCATGCGCGATAAACTCACGCTTGTTTCGCATTAGAATTTCCCTCCATTCCTCATAGGCTAGTCGCGGCACTACTCCGAAGTCCCTGATTAAGAACTTTAGAAAATCCTCTATTGACAAACGGGCGGTAGGAAAGTGCTTCCTGTCGAGTTCTCCCTCGGCGGAATATCCCTTTACATGTACGTGAGGCCATCTGAGTTTCTTGGTGGTTGCTGGATGCCAGTGAAACTCGGCGACAGTTTCGAGATTGCCACCAGCCTTCTTGACCATGATTTCGTAGCTGTAGCTCGTGGTTCTGGCTTTAAATCCGTCTGAGTTTTCTTCTAGCTTGTAGGTTTGGGTGATAGCAATATAGAGCGGTTCGCCTGATTTCCGCTGTAGTTTTACTGGGGGTTCGTATAGCAGGACGCGATTGTTGCCTTCTGCACCAGCCTTGAGATAGGAATTCGTTACGACGGAGAGTGACTCACGGAAGTAGTATGCGAAATTACTGTCAGCCTCGTTTGGACTTTTTGCGGGCACTGTTGTCCTTGGTGAAGAAGCACAGGGTCGCAAGCTCTATCGTTCCCGTCTTCCCGTCTAACGACTTTGGCCCATGTACCGCGTATTGCTGTTCGAACTCCGCGCCAGAGACTCCAAGCACACGTCTAGCGCGTGAATCCAGAGCCTTTCTTATCCCAGACTTGGATATCCACCTGATACCCACTACCCTGTTTTGAGTTTTTGGCATGAGTGGCACCTCGCTTGGCCGATAAGCTTATCAGCAAACCCCTCCAAGGATTGTAAATATTTGATGCGGTAGCGGGAGAGAACGACAGTACTAATCCTTCGTCACTGACAAAATTTTACATCTTGCTCTTGACATGCTAAAGCGGCTATGGTAAAAGAGTCAGTATGAATTGCCTTGATCCTGAAACCCGCACCAGAGTGGTCAATTGCTTGATTGAAGGATGCTCGATTCGCGCCACTGTTCGGCTGACTGGAGTGGCGAAAAACACAATTGTGAAACTGCTCGCTGATCTCGGTTGCGCTTGTGCAGCGTACCACAATCGTCACGTTCGCAATCTTCGCGTGCGCCGTTTGCAGTGCGACGAAGTTTGGAGTTTTTGTGGTGCCAAGGCCAAGAATGTCAGCATCGAAAAGAAACAAGAAGGCTGGGGTGACATTTGGACTTGGATCGGAATTGATGCAGACACGAAACTCGTCGTGTCGTATTTGGTTGGCGGGCGCGATGGTGGTTGGGCAAAAGACTTTATGGAAGACTGCGCGAAGCGAATCAGTAATCGCGTACAGATCACCACAGATGGACACAGGGCATACTTGGATGCCGTGGAAGAGGCTTTCGGGGCGGATATTGACTATGCGATGCTACAAAAGATTTATGGTGCTCCATCCGATGAGGAAACGCGGCGCTACTCCCCGGCGAAGTGCGTCGGCTGCGATCTCAAGGTTGTCAGTGGGAACCCAGACCCAAAGCACGTTTCGACTAGCTATGTCGAGCGGCAGAATTTAACGCTGCGAATGCAAAATCGACGATTCACCCGTTTAACGAATGCTCACAGCAAGAAAGTCGATAATCATCGCCATATGGTTGCGCTCCACTACATGCACTACAACTACTGCCGCATCCATTCGACATTGCGCGTGACTCCGGCGCAAGAAGCTGGCTTAGCAGACCATGTTTGGAGTGTTATGGACTTGATTGCGTTACTGCCTAAGCCTACCGTTAGCGGTTCCAAAGTGGAGCGCAACTTATTAAAGGAAGCTCTTGGGAGGTTTGCATAGATCGAGCGATACTTCTTTTTCACGTTCGCGCATAAGCCTCGCCCGTTTGGACGGACTGAGGCTACGTAGCCGAGAAAGCATTTTCCTCAGCGACCGTTGACGATCAGCTAGCGACTGCCCGTGGCCCCGCTTGTGCGCTGGATGGCAGCTTTTTTGACTGGCGTTTCCGCGTGCTGGTTTTTCGTCGTTGCTTCCGTCGTCGCGTTTTCGGTAGCGCGAATCCAATGTAAGGTATTCCATATCTCAGCATCCCCTGAATCGCGTTAATTAGACTCTTCTCTTGTGTAACTGGAAACCGCTCCACTGGCAGACCTATGGACTGAGCTTCCTGATAGTCGATCACAAAATCGTGCGCGGGGTAGTCCCAAACGAGCTTCTCTGCTAATTCCTCTGCGTCATCTTCGTCCATTTTCGTGGAAAGCAGTCGCTTTGCATATTCTTCGCCCTCAGCCAGCGCGCGGCGATATGAACCTAATTTGCTTGGGTCTACCTGACCGTAGAGCGGACGCATCATGCCTACGACCCCAGGTATTGCCTCATGCAGCGACTGCTTTACGCTCATGCCGCGTTCTTCCAGTGTGAAGCTTAGGTAATCCAATATTTCCGCCGCGTGTTCACGCAGGAATTCAACGGAGCGAAACTCGTCGAGCGGAGAGAAATATCCTCCACCCTTGTCGAGATCGTCTCTCAATTGCGTGTCTAGAGGACCCAGTTCTGCGAATTCGCCCATGAAAATTTGGTCTGCATTCAACGACAACAAGGTTGCCGCGCTCTTTGCCATTATCGGCACCAAAATATTGAGCTGCTTGCAATGTCTCCTAAAATACTGAGCTAGCCTAAACGCAACACTCGAATGTCCGCCTGTGGAGTGAAT
>JASHRB010000345.1 GCA_030037575.1 Candidatus Sulfotelmatobacter sp.
AAAGGGACCGCCGCGCACTGCCTATGTGCTCTCGCAGCAGTCTCTCGCCCAACAAGCCTTAGTTAAAACTCTGGGCCTTGCTCCCATGGCTTCGTAGTACCCCAACGTGGGTAAGACGACGCATTGCTTCTAACTCCCTCACAAATATCTGCTTACAAGCTTGTTCTCTCAACTCGCAGTAAACTCCCGCTAGCGGAGAGAACCTATGAGGAAGCAAGGGAAGCGCTGTTCGCCTGAAGAAAACGTGGTTAGAGCCGGTTCCAACTCAGACACTTCAGCAATGACATACGATAGGCGATAGGACCAGTAGGGTCAACCCGTATGCAAGTTACCGGTCACCGAGAGAAACGCAGGGATCGTCGCTCTGCAGCATCGCCATCAAATCCGTGAGGCCCTCGGAGCCCGGGCCTTGGTGGTGATCCGTTTCACGCCAATCGGCGCACCGATGCTTCTCGGGGCGCCCGCTCTCCATTTCACGCCGAACCAGCGCAGAAGTAAATTGCCGCGGAATCCTACTTTACCGTCACCGTCAGCAGCTCGGCGCCGCTGACCACGTAATCCAGCGGAGCAGTTGCCGTCTCGTCCACGTTCGATTCGCCGCTGACGGTCATCTCCTGATTGCCGCGCATGCCATCCATCACATTTATGATGGACAGCGGCAGAGTCGGCATGACTTTGTCAGCCACCCGCGCCTCAGGATCGGCTTCCAGTAAGGAAACGTACACCCGGTTATTGGAGTGCTCTTTATTTAGCAGGGCAATGGTCGAAGCCAGATCGAGTTGGCCGGCAAATGCGGCATTGCCGTGAGAGAGATGATCGAGAGTTTCGCCATCACTCACCAAAATGCGCAGGGTTCCCTTGCTTGCCGAGGTCGGAATCTTTACCGGAATCTGCTGCACGATGCGCTCGCCGCGATACGGCTCAAGCACCGTCTCAATTGTGATCTGGTCGCCGGGCCGCGCCTCCGTCACATCGGCCCTCGCGCTCTCGAGCCGCGCCCAGCGCCGCTCGCGGACGAGGTCAAAATTAAGATTGACCCCTGCGATCGCCGGAGCGTTATAAGGATTGTCGTAGATTCGACCAAAGCGTTCGCCCAGCGAAAGGGCCGCCTGCATCGCCGCCGGCTGCGAGTTCTCCTCGGGCGAGAACATGTTCTTCATCGTGACTTCGGGAAATCCCTTCACCCCGATGCTGCCCGTGAGCCGGTAAGTAATTTCCTCGCCGAACTCATTCACTCCGTGCAGCGCGTTGAACACGGTCACCATCAGCGCCACCGGCGTCAGCTTCGGGTTGTTGAGCACTTCGTAATGAAATTGCTTTACGCCCGTGCTGCTGTGAATGCCTAGCGTGACCGGAATCATCTCCGGCTGCTTGTCGAACAAGCCCAGAATTCCGGTATGCCGATCCTGCACGAAGGTTCCCGCTGGCACAGTGGTATTCACGATTTTGAACGCGTCGAGCGGCGAAGGGAGGGTGGCTAGCACCTCCGCCTTATTCATCGGCAAGTCAACGGAACCAAACTGCAACAAGGGATGCCCGCACGCCAGCAACTTCTGCGGATCGACATAGGTGACCGTGCAGGTCGCCTCTATATCCATGTCGCCGCGCACCAGAACCGCGCTGACAGCAGAGCCCGGAACCAGCGGCTCCGGCTGTTTGTCGTTGCTGATCGATCCGGCGCCCATCACGGGAACGATTCCCGCAGCACCCAGCTGTCCGGAGAAAAGCTGGATCGCTGCCTCAGAGAATCCGTTGAAGACCAAGGGCGTCTCGATGGCCTGCAAGTAATTTGCGACACCACCCGCATCCTGCCTCGAACCCGGCAAGACAGAAGCTTCGCCCGGCGCCGCGGTTTTTCCCGCAACCGTGCTCACCGCATGAACCGAAGGTTTTGCCGCCGCGCTTTCCTCGGCCGGCGAACGGTCGAGCGCGCTGATTTCCATCATGTCCGCGATGGGAGTTACGCCTGCAATCGGCTCCTTGGAAAATTCTCCGATGCGGAATGCCAGTGCGCCGGCTAATTTTCCATTCAGGTAAACCGGACTCCCGCTCATGCCCGCAACCACGCCCGTGTACTCGACCTTCTGCCCGTGCAGCCGCACCAGAATTACGTCGCCCTTTGGTCCATTAACGTTGTGCAGGACGCCCAGAACTTCCACTTCCATCGCTTCCGGCTTTACACCCTCGAATACCGTGTAGGCAACCCCCCGCATCCCCGCGTGAATCTGGCTCACAGGAATGGTCTGGGGCTCAATGGCGGCAGACCCCTGCTGCCCCACCGCGGAGGAACCCTGGGCGAGCAAAAAACGACCAGGTAGAGACAGGCAAGCGAGGAAGAGCGCGAAACCCACTTTTTTCATGAACGACGCCCGGACGGTCCAGCTAACCCGCCGTGACACTAGTTTAGAGTTCGCCGATTTGTAAGTCGTTGCCAGGAGGGGGAATTACTGGGAGCCGGGCAAAACATCCCAATCGCGAATCCGTGCGTCTATACTAGCATAAGAGCTTTTCGCTCCAACCATCTTAAATTCTCTTCGTTTTCAAGAGGTCTGTATGTCCCTCCAACGATTGATCTCGAACCGCCGATCACCTTTGCACCCTCTTGCCCTGCTCCTGCTGTTGTCGACTTCCGCGATCTTTACTCTTGCCCAGACTCAGAGTCAATCGCAGTCGTCCGACCAAAACAGCACGCCGAATAACGGCGCCAACAAGCAAGAAGCTCCGGACGACGCCGGTGGGCCCACCGGCGATATCGGTCCCTACGCCGTTCCCAAGAAAAGTGCCGAAACGCCTCCGCCCCCGCCGCCGCCGGCTACGCCCAAAAAAGTTGAGGGCATGCCCGACTATTCCATCAAAGTCAATGTCCCGCTGGTGAACGTTGATGTCATGGTGACCACCAAAACCGGCGAGTTCGTCCCCGGTCTTCAGAAAGAAAACTTTCGGATATTTGAAGACGGAACGCAACAGCAGATCACCGACTTCGGCGTCAGCAAAGCGCCCATCACTGCGGTCTTGCTGATCGAATATGGCGCCACCAACTACGGGTTCATGATCAACGCCTTGCAGGCCTCCTACGCTTTCGCCGCCACGCTGCAAAAAGACGACTGGGTGGCGGTCGAGTATTACGACATGCAGCCGCACATTCTGGTCGATTTCACTCAGGATAAGCGTGCGATTTACGCAGCGCTCAACCAGCTCCGCATTCCCGGATTTTCCGAGACCAATGAGTTCGACGCGCTCTACGACACGCTCGACCGGCTTGACCGCGTCGAAGGCAAGAAGTACATCATCCTCGTCAGCACCGGGATCGACACCTTCAGCAAACTGACCCTCGACCAGATCACCAAGAAAATCAAAGACACCAAAGACGTAACCGTTTTTCCCATCAGCGTGGGCTGGATCATCCGCGAAATGTATGAAGCGCAGGGCCGCGCCGCCCCGCACGGCATGGGCATCCCCATCAACAACATGGATTACCTGCAGGCCGACAACGAAATGCGCACCTTCGCCGCTATGACCGGCGGCCGCGCATACTTCCCGCGTTTCCAAGCCGAATATTCGGAAGATTTTCGCGACATCGGCGACGACATACGCCATCAATATTCGCTGGCCTACCACCCCACCAATGTCCGGCTCGACGGCACCTATCGCAAGTTAAAGATTCAGGTGGTTGCCCCGAACGGCGGACCGCTGAAAGTCAAAGACCAGAAGGGCAAAGAGCAGAAAATCGAAGTCGTCGCGCGCGACGGCTACACTGCCAAGCACACCGTGGATTGACCGG
>JASHRB010000025.1 GCA_030037575.1 Candidatus Sulfotelmatobacter sp.
AAAAGGGACCGCCGCGCACTGCCTATGTGCTCTCGCAGCAGTCTCTCGCCCAACAAGCCTTAGTTAAAACTCTGGGCCTTGCTCCCATGGCTTCGTAGTACCCCAACGTGGGTAAGACGACGCATTGCTTCTAACTCCCTCACAAATATCTGCTTACAAGCTTGTTCTCTCAACTCGCAGTAAACTCCCGCTAGGGCAAGCGGGCCCGCCAGAATCAGAACTCGATTGCGGCGGAAGTAATTTCGCTGTTTGAACGGGACATTTCCACCCGATTCGCAGCGTGTACGGCTGCTTGTATCTCGCTTAGCCATGCAATACGAGTCGGAAGTGATCACCGCCGATCAGCGTCTGGCGAACGCCGTCGCCGCATATTTACCCCTCAAGTGGCCGGGTGCCTTATGGCTCGGGATTTTCTGCCCTCCTCGAGCGACCGTTACAATGACTCCATGACCGACGGGAAACCATTCCGCCTCACCGAGTCGGTGAAAGCTGCAGGTTGAGCTTCCAAACTGAGTCCGGCGGCGCTGGACAAGGTGCTTGGGAAATTAGCCCGGCAACATGATCCGAATGTTCTGGTCGGCTTCGACCACGCCGACGACGCCGGAGTGTATCAAATCGCGCCCACCCAGGCGCTGGTGCAGACAGTCGATTTTTTTACGCCGATCGTCGATGATCCATACACTTTCGGGCAGATCGCGGCAACGAATGCGTTGAGCGACATTTATGCCATGGGCGGAAAGCCGCTTACGGCGCTTGCTCTGGTCTGTTTTCCTGAGAAGGCCGAACTGGAAATTCTCGAGCGCATTCTGGCCGGTGGTTTGTCGAAGATGATCGAAGCAGGCTGCACGGTGATTGGCGGCCACAGTGTTCGCGACGAAGAAACCAAATTCGGATACGCAGTGACGGGGTTGGTGAGTCCGAAAAGGGTCTTGACAAATGCCGGGGCGAAGGCGGGCGATGTTCTATTCCTCACAAAGGCGCTCGGGACGGGAGTGATCTCGACCGCGATCAAAAAAGGAAAAGCGGAACCGGCGTGGATCGACGCTGCGGTGAAATCAATGACGACGCTCAATCAGGCTGCGGCAGAGGCGATTGAGAAAAGACAGAGCGCCGTCCACGCCATGACGGATATCACGGGGTTCGGCTTGATCGGCCATGCGCGCGAGCTGGCGCTGGCGTCTGAGGTCTCGCTTTACTTTCGAGCAGGAAGCGTTCCGATACTTGACGGTGCACTCGAATGCGTTCGAGCCGGCTACCTTCCGGGAGGTCTCAACAACAATCGCGATTTCGCGGAATGCCTGGTGAGTTATGAGGCAGGCGTGCCGGATGAACTCAAGGCCCTTTTGTTTGATCCGCAGACGGCGGGAGGATTACTGATTTCGGTGGAGAAACGCCAAGCTGATCAACTTGCGCAAGCGATGGCCGACGCCGGTTTGACCGCGGCCCGAGTTGGCGAAGTTCTGCCGAAGGGTTCGCCCCGCATCTGCGTGCGCTGAAGTTCAGGACCTACCGCTGACCAACTCCCAAATATGTGCGAGGTGATGATCGTCGTGTTCCGCGACAAAATACAAATGATCGACTAGCCGCATGGGAACTTTCAAGCGCGGATGAGGAATCGAATGGGAGAACAGCGCGGGGTCGACCTCCTCGGCGCGCGCCAGCAATGTATTTCGCGCAGCCCGGAATTGCGCCAGGATTTCTTTCAGCGGCTGCGCATTGTAATTTGCTGCATCGGTTTTGCGATTCTGCAAATCGGTTACGGCGAGTTGGTCGCTGCCCTTTACGTAATCTTCCAGTCGGACAAGCCATAGAGGTTCGAGATCGAGCAAGTGACCAGCATGCTCCTGCGCCGACCATTTCTGATTGGGTTTGCTGACGAGAGTTTCGCGAGCGGAGCTACCTAACGCTCCTTGCAGTCGCGCTGGGGTTCCACGCAGCCGAGCACACACGTTCGGATACAGCTCCGCAGGAAAAGAAAAATCAAACTTGCGATCAAACCAAACGGGGATCTGGCTCATCGATAGGACTCCGGGTTTGCTTGAGAGCTTCAGCAGGAAAGATACAGTCAACGGCATGGACGACTCAACCATTCGTTTCATCTCCTGACCTGTGGCGGGCATCTCTATAGGTAAGGCCGCGAAGCGGGCTGTTCATTCCTGGAAGGGGGGCATCATGCAATTTCGTGAACTTGGGCGCAGTGGAGTGAAAGTGTCGGCGATTGGGCTCGGCTGCATGGGCATGTCGGAATTTTACGGCGGACGCGACGACCATGAGTCGATTGCGACGATTCACCGTGCGCTGGAGTTGGGCATCAATTTCCTCGATACCGCCGATGTGTACGGGCCGTACAAGAATGAAGAACTGGTTGGCCGCGCCCTTCGAGGGAAACGCGACCAGGTTGTGCTGGCGACCAAATTCGGCATCGTGCGTGATCCGGCGAATCCCAACGTGCGCAGTGTGAATGGCAAACCGGATTACATCCGCAAATCCTGCGAGGCAAGCTTGAAGCGGCTGGGTGTCGAGACCATCGATCTGTACTATCAGCATCGCGTCGATCCCGCTACGCCAATCGAAGAAACGGTTGGCGCGATGGCGCAACTCATGCGCGAAGGAAAGATTCGGCACATCGGGCTTTCCGAAGCGTTGCCGCAAACTTTGCGCAGGGCAGCAAAAGTTCATCCCATCGCGGCACTGCAAACCGAATATTCGCTTTGGAGCCGCGAACCGGAGGACGAAGTTTTAACCGCATGCCGCGAACTCGGCGTTGGCTTTGTGGCGTATAGCCCGCTGGGGCGCGGCTTCCTCACCGGGCGGTTCCAGCGATTCGAAGACTTGCCGGTGGACGATTACCGCCGGAATTCTCCGCGATTTCAGGGGGAGAACTTCAAGAAGAACCTGGATCTGGTGCGCGGGATAGAAGAGATCGCGCGCGAAAAAGGGTGCACGCCTTCGCAGTTGGCGCTGGCGTGGGTGCTGGCGCAGGATAAAAACGTTGTTCCAATACCTGGAACGAAACGCCGAAAGTATTTGGAGGACAATGTTGCCTCCGTCGACGTCAGGCTGGACAAAAGAGACTTGCAGCGAATCGACGCGATTTCCCCTCCGGGAACGGCTGCTGGACTTCGTTATCCTGAGCACATGATGGCGCTGGTGAATGGCTGATTGATCCTGGCGTGAGCAGGCGGCGGCGCGGGACAAAAGTACGCTGCGTCGGTCCATGAAGGACGAGGTCGGACATTCGCATGAATGATTCAGGGCGGCCGGAGACTCTCCAGCCGCCCTGTGTCTCTCCTGGCCCCAACCCAGCCTACGCTCGCGCCGGACTCTCTCCGCCCTTGGCGATTCCCGGCCGTCCGGGCTCCGGCTTGAGCACTTGTTGCACGCCGTCATCCGGCTTCGAGGGAGATTTCATGGGGGGCAGTTCTTTGCCTTCAACAAGCATTATGACCTCCGACGAGTCCAACACTTCGCGCTCCAGCAAAGCCATGGCGATCTTTTGCAGCACCTCGCGATTGCTTTCCAGGATGCTCCTGGCCGTCTCATAGCCGTTGTTGACCAACTTGCGGACCTCAGCATCGATCTTGATCGCCGTATCTTCGCTGTAGTCGCGATGCTGGCTGATCTCGCGGCCCAGGAAAATCTGCTCTTCTTTTTTGCCAAAGGTAAGCGGGCCAAGATCGCTCATGCCCCACTCGCAGACCATCTTGCGTGCCATTTCCGTAGCCCGCTCAATGTCGTTTCCGGCGCCGGTGCTCATCTGATTGAGGAAAATTTCCTCGGCCAAGCGGCCACCCATCAGAATCGCCAGATCGGTTTTCAGATATTCCTTGGTGTAATTGTGCCGGTCGTCTACGGGCAATTGCTGGGTTACGCCCAACGCCATGCCGCGCGGAATGATCGTGACTTTGTGCACCGGATCGGAGCCAGGCAATTTAGCCGCCACCAGCGCGTGACCGGCTTCGTGATACGCAGTCACTTTCTTTTCCTGCTCGGAAAGGATCAGCGACTTGCGCTCCACGCCCATCAGGACCTTATCCTTGGCGACCTCGAAGTCATACATGAGCACCGCTTTGCGATTCTGTCGCGCCGCAGCCAGGGCCGCTTCGTTCACCATATTCGCCAGATCGGCGCCGGAGAATCCCGGGGTGCCGCGTGCGAGCACGGAGAGATCGACGTCTTCGGCCAAAGGAATCTTGCGGGTGTGCACCCGGAGAATTTCTTCGCGTCCGCGGACATCGGGACGGCTCACGACCACACGACGGTCAAAACGTCCCGGCCGCAGCAGGGCCGGATCGAGCACGTCGGGCCGGTTGGTTGCCGCCATCAAGATCACGCCCTCGTTCGATTCGAAGCCATCCATCTCGACCAGCAACTGGTTCAGAGTCTGTTCACGCTCGTCGTGACCACCGCCGAGGCCTGCGCCGCGATGCCGTCCGACCGCGTCAATCTCGTCGATGAAAATGATGCAGGGAGCATTTTTCTTTCCCTGCTCGAATAAGTCGCGCACCCGGCTGGCGCCGACGCCGACAAACATCTCGACGAAGTCTGAACCGGAAATGGAGAAGAAAGGAACGTTGGCCTCGCCCGCGACCGCGCGGGCCAGCAAAGTCTTGCCCGTCCCCGGAGGCCCGACCAGCAACACCCCCTTGGGAATGCGCCCCCCCAATTTTTGAAATTTTTGCGCCTCGCGCAGGAACTCGATAATCTCGCGCAACTCTTCCTTGGCTTCTTCGACCCCGGCCACATCTTTAAACGTGACTTTCTTCTGCTGCATCGAGAGCAGGCGAGCGCGGCTCTTGCCGAAGGACAAGGCCTTATTGCCCCCGGTCTGCATCTGGCGGATCATGAAAAACCACAAAGCCCCGAGCAGAATCAGCGGGGCCCAGGTGCCCAGCAGCTGCAGCGACCAGCTTCCGCTGTTCACATCCTTAATATTGACCGACACGCCCTTGTCATTGAGCGTCTTGAACATGTCGGGATAGTTTGCCGGGACGGTGGTGTGAAATGCTGCGCCATCGCGCGCCTTTCCGCGAACCTGCTGGCCATCGACGGTGACTTCCTGCACCGTGCCTTGGCCCACTTCGCTCATGAATTGAGAGAAGCTGATCTCCTTGTCTTTCTGGCCGCCGCGGCCCTGCTGGATTACGGTCCAAAGCAGAAGGGCAGACAACCCTATCACCACCCAGAACACTACCGTTTTAACCGTTGAATTCACTAATCAAGCTCCTGAGCCGATCGCGCCCGGCTGCGGGTTCCTCGCGAAAAACGTCCACGCCAGCTGGCACCTATTTAGATGCCACAAGGCGAAATTCGATAGGAAAATTCCTTGGGCGTCTTATTTTACATTTTTCCCGGGAAAAACGCGTGGCATACCGCGCGTAACTTAAGTCACCGGAACAATTGGGTTTGCGGCCAGATAGGGAATGTTCCGGTTGGTTTGCTCGGGCGCGCCCAGTCCGTAGCCGACGAGAAAGGCTTCATCCACCAGAAAGCCGAAATAGTCGGGTTGCAAGGCCACTCGCCGGGCGGATTGCCGGTCAAGCAGCGTCACCAGCTTTACCGAAGCGGCGCCGCGCGCGCGCAGATCGCTCATAAGGAATTCGCTGGTTACGCCCGAGTGAACCAATCCCTCGACCAGCAAAATGTGCTGGCCACGAATGTCCGGTTCGTGACTGAAAAAAATCTCCATCACTTCGGCCTGGTTGCCCTGCTGCTTACGGTATTTCGGCTTAATAAACTGGCAGACGACGGGCATCTCCAGCGCGCGCACCAGATCAGCCATAAACATGAAAGCGTTCTCGAGAACGGCCAGCGCCTGAATCGTTTGCCCCTGGTAATCGTCGGAGATGTGCCGTGCCAATTCCTTGACCCGCTTCTGGATCTGCTCCGCCGTAATCACCTGCCGAAGTGGCTCAACTTTCGCATTCATCAAAAAGTGTGCCTCCTGTTCGAGCGCTTGCAGGCGCACTCAGAGCTGCGATCGCCCGAGACTCTAGTGTTCCAGCCACGGCGTCTCCCGAATCAGGATGGCGTCGCCGTCGCGTTTCCAGCGAAATTCAGTGGCCACCGCGAAGCCACGCAGCCAAACAATTTCATCGCCGCTGACCGCTACCGGCCAAAGCTTGCGCTCGGGCTGGGGCACATGTTTTTCCTGCAAAAGCTCTTTGATTTTCTTCGGCGACTTCGTGTGCGCCGGCCAAAACCGATCTCCCGGACGCCAGTTGCGCACCAGAATACCTTCCCCTAACCGCTTCGCGTCAAGAAGTTGTTGCGGATTATACTCCGCGTCGCTCGCCTTCGGAGAAACACGCAGCGCTTCGACGACTAGAGCCAATTCGGGGATGCTTACCCGACCGGGCACGCTTAGGGCGTATTCGTAATCGGCAGCGGGCGCTTGGTGGCGCAAATCGGGTGTGACGAAGACGATGGCTTCCGGTTCGCGAACCACTTTCCAGTCGCAAGGAAGCGATAATTGTTTTCCAGCGGGACCGGCTTCTGCCGCGAAACGCAGAATTTCTTCCACGTGCTTGAACTCAAGAGACATCCCGGCTTGCTCGCCGATGGCTTTGATTACCCTTCGCTGCACGGCTTTGGGCTCGATGAGCAGCCACGGACGGCTCACCGTGCAGTTTGCAATGGCGTGGGTTGAGTGCTCGATTCGGCGGGCAAGTTCGGCGTTGTTTTGTTGGGGATTTCGCGGATGGGCGCGCGGGTTTCGAATTTGAACCAGTGTCTGCGAATCGCCCAATCCGGGCAAACCGCGCGTCCATTGCGGCTGCGACCATTGCACGACGGTGCCCATCCAGCCAGCGATTTCGTTCTCCCAATAGTCTTCTTCGTCGCGGGCGATTTCGGCCAACTGGGAAAGATTCTCGACGATTGCCGGATTGAATTCGCGCTCGATCAGCGGCAGAAGCAGCTTGCGCACACGGTTGCGGGTGAATTTCGAATCCGTATTGGTCGCGTCTTCACGCCAGGGTTGATCGGTATCGGTGAGATATTGCTGCAGTTGGCGGCGTCGAATGCCGAGCAAGGGACGCACGATTTCGCCATGACTGTCGTTGTCATCATACCCATCATGGACGACGATGCGCGCATGAATTCCCCCAAGTCCTCGCGGGCCCGTGCCGCGAATCAACCGCAGCAATAAGGTTTCGGCTTGGTCGTCGAGCGTGTGCCCGGTCGCGATCTTGTTCGGAAAGATCGATTGCTTTGGCGAATCGTCATTCAGGAGATTCCAGAAAAACTCATACCTCAGTTCGCGGGCAGCCGCTTCGACTCCTTTGTGCTCTTGATCAGCCAACTGCGCTGTGTCCCGGCTTTCACAATAAAACTCCAGATTGTGCGAGCGAGCGAGTTGCGAGACAAACTCCTGATCGGCGTCAGATTCCGCTCCGCGAAGTTCGTGATTGAAATGAACAAGCGAGAGGACAATGCCGAGTGCATGCCGCAATTCGAGCAGCAAGCACAAAAGAGCGACTGAGTCGATCCCGCCAGAGACAGCCACGCCGACACGGTCGCCGGGAGCTATGAACTCTTCCCGTCGAAGGTCGAGCAGGAGACGTTGCGCAAGCGGATGCACGCAAACATGGTACATCGGGCCGCGCAGCACACCGTCCGCCGACGCTCGCCGGACAGCCGAGGGCGGCTGTCCTTCCATGAGCTTTCTGAGTGCGCTCCCGATACTGCGCGGGAAAGAGCGGCTACAGTGCGGGGATCTTTTCCCCAATCAGCTTCCTGATCTTCTCCCCAAACTCGGCCACGCTCATGTCCTCGGTTTTTTCCTTTCCCCGCGTGCGGACGTTCACTTTGCCGGCCTCGGCTTCTTTATCTCCGACGACCAGCAGGAACGGAATTTTCCGCAGCGCGTGCTCGCGAATTTTCGCGTTCATTTTTTCGTTGCGTGCATCGACTTCGACACGCACGCCGGCATTGCGCAACAGCGACGCAACCTTGTTCGCGTATTGGGCGTGGCGTTCGCTGATGGGAATCATCGCCACTTGCACCGGCGAAAGCCAAACCGGAAACGCTCCCGCGTAGTGTTCAATCAGCACGCCGAAGAAACGCTCAACCGATCCATACAGGGCGCGATGCACCATGACCGGCTGCTTGCGCGATCCGTCTTCGGCCACGTATTCCAATGCAAAACGTTGGGGCAGGTTGAAGTCGAATTGCACGGTTGAAAGCTGCCACAAGCGGCCGATGGCGTCGACCAGTTTGACGTCAATCTTCGGTCCGTAGAACGCCGCTTCGCCGGGCATGGTTTTGTATTCGATTCCGCGCGCCTGCAAAACTTTTTCGAGCGACTGGGTGGCATGAACCCATTGGTCTTGGCTGCCGACAAAATTTTTTCGATCATCCGGATTCCAGGTCGAAAGCTCGGTCTGGAATTTGTCGAAGCCGAAATCTTTCAGCACATCCAACGCGAAATCCAGGCAGCTGGCAATCTCGCCTTCGATCTGCTCGGGCGTGCAGAAAATATGCGCGTCATCCTGGGTGAAGCCGCGAACGCGCAGCAAGCCGTGCATGACCCCCGATCGCTCGTAACGATAAACCGTGCCCAATTCGCCGAGCCGCACCGGCAACTCGCGATAGGAGCGCAGCGAATCGCGGTAAATCAGGATGTGGCCGGGGCAGTTCATCGGCTTGAGGCGATATTCGGCGTCGTCGAGTTCCATGGCGTCGAACATGTTCTGCGAGTAATAACCTTCATGGCCGGAGGTTTGCCACAACTGCCGCCGCATGACGTGCGGGGTGTAGACAAGGGAATATCCGCGCTTGAGATATTGCTCGCGCATCCAGTCCTCCATCTCCTTGCGGATGATGCCCCCCTTGGGATGCCAGAAAATCAGCCCCGGTCCGGCGAGCTCTTGAATGGAAAACAAATCGAGCTGCTTGCCGAGCACACGATGGTCGCGCTTTTTCGCTTCTTCAATCTGCTGCAAATGCGCGTCGAGATCTTTCTTTGAAAAAAACGACGTGCCGTAAATGCGCTGCAGCCGCGCATTGTTTTCGTCGCCCAGCCAGTAGGCCCCGGCGATGTTGAACAGCTTGAAGGCCTTGATTTTTCCCGTGGACGGAATGTGCGGGCCACGGCAGAAATCGACGAACCTACCGGTGC
>JASHRB010000346.1 GCA_030037575.1 Candidatus Sulfotelmatobacter sp.
CGCAGGCTGCTTCGCCCGCCGCGATGGCAGGACCAAAGGCTGAGCGCAATCCAGGGCGGCTGGGACGGCCGGAGCGCGCGCAAGGGAGTCCCGCGCCGGCGAGGTCACTCTCTTCGTTCGACCCGCAAGGGGCGGAACCAGTCATCAGCGGGCCGTCTTTCCTCGGTTTGAACCAGCCGGGGCGGTCGCAACCGGGATTCGAGCGTGGCGATTCCGAGGGCGGGCGCGATCTTCTGCGCCCTTCCGGCAGCGTCGATTATTTGTTGGAAGATGACGAAGAACCGAAGCGCGGTTGGGGCAAAGCCATTTTTGTTTTAGTCGCTCTCGCGCTGGCGGGCGGATTCGGATATTTGCACTGGAAGCAAGGCGGCTTCAACTGGGTTTACGGAAGCAGCGCGAAGCCGGCGGCAACTCAGCCGGATTCCGGGAGCGCATCGAGTGGCTCCGACACTGAGTCAGCGCGAACTGGCGCTTCGAGTAGTCCAGCGCCGAACACGGTGGGAACTACACCGACTGCGAATAGCACGGCGGCGCCGGGCACAACTCCCGCGGCCAACCCGGAAAACGCGCCAGGATCCGCGGCAGCAACTTCCGCGACGGGAAGTGCAACCGCTCCGGCAACACCAGCGCCGTCGCCGATGGCTCCCGGACAGACCGCATCGCCAGCGGCACCACCACCGGATAATTCCGGTCAGAACAATTCATCCGCGACCGCGCAAGCCAGCGAAGATCAACCTTCCACTTCGGCAGCAACTCCCACAAGCGGCTCAGACTCCAGGGCGCAACCCTCCGCAGATGAGCAGGCGGCACCGCTGCCGGCAGCGAAGCCAACAACCCCGAAGCCGGCACCGCCAAAGCCAGTCGACACCGTTGCGGAGGCGGAACACTACATCTACGGGCGCGGTGGTGTGAGACAGGATTGCGACCGGGGCTTGCGCATGTTGAAGTCGGCCGCCGATCGCTCCGATGCGAAGGCCATGGTCTCGCTCGGCGGACTTTATTCGGCGGGAACCTGCACTCCACGCGACTTGCCGACAGCCTATCGCTGGTTTGCTCTGGCGCTGCACAAACAGCCGGACAATCAGACACTTCAGGATGATCTGCAACGGCTGTGGAGCCAGATGACGCAGCCCGAGCGACAGCTGGCGATTCGGTTGAGCCAGTAGTTTGCGTTCCTGGTCATCGTCCGCGAATCATCCACGCCTTCGCCCGAGCATGATGGGGTGGGCCTTGGGGAGGAATGCTTCGACTGCGCATGATCGTCCTGCGGACGATCACGCTTCGCTCAGCGTGACAGCAGGATCACTTCTTGAATAAATTCTCAAAGGCCTGCCTTGCATCGCTGGGACGCCGGGCCGCGGGCGTGGATGTTTCTTTTTCGCGGCTCACGCGAATCTCGTAAAACGTGCAATCGTTGCGCGCATCTTTTTTTACGATGCGCTCGGGAACGGGCTGCATGCACTCGAAGCGCTTGCCGGGATCGAAATACATGCACTGCTTGCAGGAATGAAGCTCGAAGCCGCATTTCGGGCAAAGCCCGGTGGGCGGGATTTGGTCCAGCACAGTGCCGCATTGGGCGCAGCGCGAGACGGCGCGCGTGCCGGGCATATTTACTGGGCGCGGGCCCATGCTGTAATCCCTTCTCGCGAGCGGAGTTGAGGGTTTGGGCCCCGGCTTCTCTCGGTTCTCTCCGACCTCTCTCCCCGGCTTGTCTGCGCGATCGCGGTCTTGATATCCGGGCTGACGGTATTTCGCTGCCACAGAACCTCCGCACGATGGCGTATTGTCTCGCCAGTTTGGATTTAGGGCAAGTACAGTTTGACGGATTTTTCGCCCAGGATTCACCACCGAGGAATACCGAGGAAATCCTCGTTTTCGCTCTCTACTGTTTCGTCCTGCCATCCGCGTTCTCGGTGGTGAATGGTTTTTTCTTTACAATGAGGTCATGATTCACGAAATTTTTCCGGTGGGGCCGTTGCAGTGCAACTGCTCGATCATCGGCGATGAGACCACACACGAAGCCATGGTCATTGACCCGGGCGATGACATTGAAGATGTGCTGGCGATCGTTCGCCGGCACAATCTGCAGGTGAAGCAGATCGTGATTACGCACGCGCACATCGATCATATCGGGGGCGCAATGAAACTGCGCGCCGCGAGCGGTGCTCCGATTCTGCTCAACGAAAATGATGCTGCGCAGCTCAAGCTTCTGGACATTCAAGCGGCATGGATCGGCATGGTTCCGCCGGGCGAGGTGAAGATCGATCACAGCCTGACCACAGGCGACAAAGTTAAAACTGGCGCGCACGAGGCGAGCATCCTGCATACGCCGGGACACACCGAAGGTAGCATTTGCCTCTACTTCCCTGCCGAGAAAAAACTGATCGCAGGCGATACTCTGTTTGCCGGATCGATTGGGCGGACCGACCTGCCGGGAGGATCGATCCAGAAGATCATGCAATCGCTGCATAACACGCTGATGGCCTTGCCGGACGATACTGTAGTGGTGCCGGGGCATGGGCCGGTGACGACGATTGGAGAAGAACGGGAGCGGAATCCGTTTTTGGTGAAAAGATGAATGGAAGGGTTGGTCGACGGTATGGCGAACGGGTTCTCACGGCCCGCTTTGCGCCGGCGAGGAATGAGAATAAGTCAGAATAACAATGAAAAAATGATTATTGATTCAGGTGATCTAGCATTCGGCTGACTCCCTCGGCAAGTTCATTCTGGTGCGCAATCAAGCTCAAAACTAAATAACCATCACGCGCAAAGTCGTAGAAATGTCCGGGATGGACGAGGACGCTTTTTTGTTGCAGCAAGTCGATCGCTAATTCTTCGTCGGCTTGCGTTACAGGGACGCGCAGGATGGCATACCACCCGCCTTCAACGTGCAATCGCCGGCAGACTTTTTGTGCGGACAGCTGGCGGTCAAGTTCGGTGAGATTTGCGCGAACGCGCTCGAGTAACTGGCGCTGAATTTCTTTACCCTGATCGAGCAGGAACGGGGTTGCCCATTGGATTGGCGCATTCATCGAAAGATATGTGTCGGCGACAACTTCGAGGCGCGCGAGCGCGGCTTGGCGTTCATGCGCCGGGCCGCTGGAGGCGACCCAGGCAACTTTCATTTGTGGGAGCGCAGAAATTTTTGAGATGCCGCTGAGCGTGAAGGTCAGAACTTCTTGATTGGCGGCGAAGGTTTTGGGATGGCATTGGTCGAGACAATAATCCAGAAAAACTTCGTCGGCGATGAGGGCGAGCGAATGTTCGCGGCAAATGCCATTGAGTTCGGCCTGCTCGGCCACGTGAACGAATGATCCAGTGGGATTGTTGGGATGAACGACGACGATTCCGCGCGTGCGATCGGTAGCGGCTTTTTGTAGAGATGCGAAATCGATTTGCCATCCATGTTCGTATAGAAGCGGATAGGGGATCAGCTTGACATCTTGCAGGTCGGCAAGGAATTCCAATAAAGGGTAGCTGGGTTTGGGAACCAGAAGTTCATCGCCGGGATTGCAGAGCAGGCGGAAGACAAAGGAATATCCCTCGCTCGTGCCGGTGGTGAGGATGAGGTGATCGGTATCGACCTCAGTTTTATGTTGATCGCCGTAATAGGCAGCAACGGATTCTCGGGCGCGGGATAAGCCCTTTGGCTGCGGGTCGTAATGGAGAGAGTGGGGCGAGGCGAGTGATTGAAGAATTTGTTGGTCGTCATAGTTAAGTCCGGCGCGGGTTGGGTTGGATAGCGTGAGGTCGAGAACGCGGGCGCCGCGGGCTTTGGCTTCTTCAATAGCTTCCGTCAGGCGATTGCGACTGAGCTTCCAGTTGGTGCGAGTCGAGAACATTTTAGTCTGCAGTTAATTGCAATACGTCTCCTGCTCCGATTTACTGTATCAAGCGTGCAGCGTGATGTAGGAAAAATGCGCGAACCAAACCGCAGTCCGTTTTCGCGACGAGGATGCTTTTGTGGTGTAAACCAGAAATACCTGGCTCCTTCGCTTCGCTCAGGATGACAAAACTGGGTTTTTGGCTGCGACTCTCCTGAGGCGAAACGCGCATTTTTTCAGCCAACTGTGGAGCGGCGGTTGGGCTGACGTTCGAATGGGGCTGAAAACCCGCCGCTTTCAACGCCGGGGGCAAGCGGAAATGTTGCTTGCCAGTGAGATCCCGGGCGCCGCTGGTGAAAAGCGGCGCTTCGGGATGGGCCTTCAAAGCCATAAGGCGTTCCCGCATGCGCCGCAAGCTTCAGGCTATGGCTGCAAGTAAAAGCCTAGCTCTTGCGGTTGAGTCAGAGTTTTCGTGGCGTCGTATTGGCGGCGGGCCTCGCGTACGGCGACGATTTTTTGCTGGAGCTCCTGGGCGAGCGTGTCATAACGGACGGAAACGTTATCCAGCCAGTAGGGCTCGTATTCCTGAAGCCAGGCGCGGCGATACATTTCGTTGAGGCGAGTGGTTGAGTCGCGAAGATCTTCCAAGCGCGCATTGAGCGACGTGATTTCGTCGAGATCGTTGGCAACGCGGTTGCTGTCGGTCTGGTTCTTGAAAGCGTCCCAATAGAATTGGTTGATCTCCTGCGTGAACTCGATCTTCATGCCGAGCGCATCCCAGCGCCAGGCGGCGAGAATCATGTCGTCGAGAGATTTTTCTTGAGCGTGAGCTTGGCCGCGATTGCGAAACAGAGATTCGAGCCCGTGCTCAGCGCCAAGGCGAATTTCGCGAGCCGCGGGCGCAAGCTTCTGCATGGTTGCCGCGCCTGCAGGAGTGAAAGGATCGATCCAGAACAGATCGTCGGTTTCCGTATCGACTTTGATTTTGGCGAGGGCTTCGTGGCCCTGGTCAAGGTCGTTAAGGATGTCGCGAAAAGTGGTGTCGTCGGGGTTGCGGTAGAAGGCCCAGTCGTAAGCGTCTTTGAAACCGTCGATGTTTGATTCACCGGATTGCCAGGCGGCGGCTGCACCGAAAATTAAGGTCGGCCAAGCCATGGCATAGAGGGATTCGCCGTCGTCGTTCCAAGTGGTGTCTAACATCCCCATCGCGCCGAGAGATTGACCATCGCGGACGAAGTTGCGGATGTTGGCATAGCCGTTGTCAAGATCGGGCCAGAGCTGATTCCAATTACTCGCACCCGGAGCGACCATGACGCGCAACCCCGCATCGCGATAGGGCTTGATGATGCTGGCGTAGCTCGGCTTGGGATCGTAATCCCAAGGAACGGCGATCATATCTTTGGGAAGAATGCCGAGAAGCTGCGGATATCTAATCGCGATGTCTCCCCAAAACATGAGTTCTTTGTGATAGGGTGCGAGAATGGCGCTGACTTTTTGCATGTGATCGAGGTAGACGCGGCCGAGGCCCTCCTGTGCGGCGAGTGCGGTGGTCTGCCCCTGGCCGAGTTCGAAAGTTTCGTCGCCGCCGATGTGAAGAAACGGACCGGGAAAGAGCGGAACCAGATCGGCGTACATGGCTTTGATGATTTCGTAGGAGCGATCTTTGGTGGGCGTGAGAACGTGGCCGTGCGGGCGTTCGGCAACATCATCGTAAATCTCGTACTTCAGCATGTGGTGAAGATGGCCGAAGGTTTGCTGCTCAGGAAGAATGGTGACATAGAGAGCTTTCGCGTAGTCGACAAGTGCGTTGATTTCTTTGGGCGTGAGCGCGGCTTCCTTAGGAGCGATGAGTGGCTGGCTGGCGAAATCGAAGACGTGCTCCATGTAGAGAGCGAAGAGATTGATCTTGTACGCGGCCAGCGTGCGGATCTGGCGCTTCATGTAATCTTCGGTGGGGATGGGGCCGCGGCTGATGTCATCTTGCACGCCGCGCCACTCCATGGTGGGCCAGTCGCGGATGGAAACGGCGGGGCAGATGAGAATGCGGCCTTGGGGATGCAGCAGCTGGCGCAGGGTTTGCACACCGTAGAAAAGTCCCTGGCCGGTGTTGCCGGCGACAACGAGATGGGAGCGATCGGAAAATAAAAGATAGCCTTGGTCGCCGATGGAATCGCCGGTAAGACCTCTCAGAGCAAGAAAATCGCGAACCTTGCGATCCTGCAGGCGGGCAAGAACGATGTTGTGGTGATCCTCTCTTTTCTCCTGGCGCGTATCGGGCTTTTCCCCGTCGATGCTTAGCTGAAATCCGGCCTGGTCGCGAATCTCCTCGGCGAGCGTTTCGGCGGCGATGCGATCTTCTTCCTGA
This sequence comes from Candidatus Sulfotelmatobacter sp., assembly GCA_030037575.1. Lineage (GTDB taxonomy): Bacteria > Acidobacteriota > Terriglobia > Terriglobales > Acidobacteriaceae > Sulfotelmatobacter. The sequence goes on from JASHRB010000346.1 coordinate 6,190, forward strand.
TGCCCGAATTCAACAAGAATCCTGGTGGTGGGTTTAACGCGGAAGCTGCCCGCCTGGACGCGGATTTCCTTGGGCATGGGGATCAGTTTGAGAGGATTGTCGGAGTTCGCCGGCTCGGCGAAAGCCGTGCAAATCAAAAGCTGCAGCGAAAGGATACGCAAGATGGCAGAGGTCTTTTTCATTCATGTCCCTGGAACGTCGCAACTGCACAGTACATTTTATGACCCCGAGGCATGGTCTGAAAATCTTTACGCGGCCCGGATGCGCACACAGTGTAAATCTTCTTGAATTCGGGAGTTCGAGTTTGGCATAACAGAAGACTTATATAAAACAAATACCTTAAGGATGGTAGCCCATGTTCTCCCGTTTGGTTTTTTTTCGCCTGCAACTGAGGTGCTCCGCCATTGGTTTTCTTCTTGCCCTGTCGCTCAGCTCGGTCTCATTATTCGCGCAAACCACCATTTCGACCGGCAGCATTCAGGGTTCGGTGACGGACCCCTCGGGCGCAGTGGTGCCAGGCGCAAAGATTTCGATTAGCAATAAAGCGACTGGACGCGTGATTACAGTGCGAAGCACCTCGGCGGGAGCATACACGTCAGGTGCCTTAACCCCCGGAGATTACACGCTGCGGGTGGAAGCCCAGGGATTCAAGACGACTGAGCTTCCGGTCACGGTGCAGGTCGGCGTGACGGCGCCCGGGAATGTCAAGCTGCAGCTTGGCCAGAATACCCAGGTGGTCGAGGTGCAAAGCACCAGCGTAGAGGTAAACACGCAACAAGCGACGGTGCAGGGCGTTCTGACAGAGCAACAGATCGAAAACCTTCCCATCAACGGCAGAAATTTTCTTGATCTGGCGCAGCTTGAGCCGGGCGTGCAGATTCAAGACGGCGGAAACTTTGATCCCACCAAGAACGGGTTTTCTTCGATTTCATTCGGCGGACGATTTGGGCGCACGGCGCGCATTGAAGTGGACGGGTTAGACATCAGCGACGAGACCGTCGGCACGACCACACAGAACGTGCCCATGGGTGCGATTCAGGAATTTCAGATTCAACAATCTTCTCTCGATCTCTCGACTGAACTGACTTCTTCCGGGTCGGTGAACGTTACAACCAAGTCGGGAACCAACCATGTGCACGGCGAAGGATATTATTATTTTCGCGATCAAACTCTGGATGCCAACCTACCCGCCGCCAGCGATAATTATTTCCAGCGCAATCAGTTCGGCGGCAGTATTGGCGGGCCGATCTGGAAAAACAAAATATTCTTCTTCGCTGACGCGGAACGGACCAAACAAGACCTGCTCAATCCGGTTCTGCCAAGTGGACCATTTGCCGGGCTGGCCGGCAGTTATGATTCGCCCTTCCGCGAGGCCGAAGCGGTCGGCCGCCTCGATTGGCAGATCAGCAACAACTACAAATTTTTCTATCGCTTTTCCTACGATGAGAATAAAGACGTGCTGGCTTTCATTCCCGATTCCTTCCAGCCTTTCGCGAACGTAGATCACACCCCGGTTCATGCCCTAGGCCTGGATTTCAACACAGGCACATTCACGCACAGTGTTCGCTTCGGCTACACAAAGTTCCGCAACGGAATTGTGGACGCGACGATCGGAACAAATATTTTCGATCCTTTGCCCAACATCGAACTGGCCATTGGCACCGATCCTGATTGCCTCACGGCCGGTGTCGATGATTTCTGCTCCGGGCCAAGTTTTCTCGCACCGCAGCAAACTTACCAGTCCGATCATCAGATTAAGTACGACGGAAGCAAAGCCCTGGGCGCGCACATTCTTCGCTACGGCGGGGGACTCAACCACATTTTCGGTGGAGGCTTCGCCAGCTTCCTGGCGCTCGGCCCAGCCGTGAATGCCGGCAACACGGACTGCAATGCGGCATGTCTCGCTCTGCCGGGAGGCGCCGCGAATCCGCTGAATTATCCGGCGAGCACCGTCGCGCTGGGCAACGGGCAAGGCTACGACTCGGAAATTCCGGCTTTTGGCTTCCCTGCCGGCGGGAGCGGCCCGGATAATCGACTCTCGTTCTATTTCGGCGACGCATGGAAGGCGCGGCCGAATCTGACGATTACGGCTGGTTTGCGATACGTGCGCGATACGGGGCGCACCGACAGCGACCTGGGCGCGATTGCGCCGCTAGCCCAGTTCAACAACCAGTTTTATTCGGACCTGCAGGATCGCGTGCATCAGCCCAATCTCAACTTCGCCCCACAGTTGGGTGTGGCATGGGACCCAAACGGCCGGGGCAAGACCGTTGTACGCGGTGGTATCGGGCTTTTCTATGAGAATTCGATCTGGAACAATATCGAGTTTGACCGTCC
>JASHRB010000347.1 GCA_030037575.1 Candidatus Sulfotelmatobacter sp.
CCCTTCGATTTAACTTGGTCATGCTACAGCCGCGAGGATCAGGCTTGTGGCGTGTGCGATAGCTGCGTGCTGCGCCTGCGCGCTTTCGCCACGGCGGGATGCAAAGATCCGATTCCGTATGCAGCGTTGAGCCCGAATATTTGATTCAAGGTTCGGGCGCCGGAAGTTCCTCTGTGCCCACGCAATCTTGGTTATCATGTTTTGCCCCAGGAGGCCGTCATGAAAAAATTCTTTGCCGCGCCTGTTTTCTTCCTACTCACGGTCGCGCTTTGCGCGCCTTCGCTTTTCTCGCAGGCCTCGGGAACCGTCAAGGGGGTTTGCAAAGACCTTCAGGGCAACCCCATCGTGGACGGCGTCGTGGTCTGGGCAAACCAGGATAACGGCCAAAAATACACGCTCAAGACGAACAAAAAGGGCGAATACTTTTCCCTCGGCCTGGCGCCGGGCAATTACACGATCACCCTCTTCCAAAACGCCGCTGATGCCAAAGCCGGCAAAAAGCTCTATGAAATCAACAAGTTTCCCGTCGGACTCGACGAGAACAACCTCGACTTCGATTTGCAGAAAGAGCAGCAAAAAACCGCCCAGGGGCAGGGGCTGACTGCCGAGCAGCTCAAGCAGCGTCAGCAGCAGGAACAAAAAGTGGCCAAAGAAAACCTGACCATCAAGCAGTTGAACGACATGATCGCCACTGCCAACACGGCGGCCAAGACCGGAGACTGGGATAGCGCCGTCAACACCCTTACCCAGGCCACGCAGATCGATGGCACTCGCGACATTCTTTGGGCTCAGCTGGCCGATGCCTATCGCGGGTCGGCCACCAAGCAGACCGATCCCGCGGAGAAGACCCGGCGGTTGCAGGAGGCCGTCACCGATTATCAGAAGGCCATCGACATCAAACAGAAGGCAATCGATGCCTCCACCAAAAAAGATCCGCAGGAAGCCCAGCGCCTGGCTGCTTACTACAACAACCTGGGAGAGGCCGCCAGCAAGGCCGGCAAGATCGACGACGCGGTGAAAGCCTACGCGCAGGCGGCGCAGCTCAATCCCGAGGGCGCTGCCGGCTACTACTTCAATGAGGGCGCAGTCTTAACCAACGCCGGCAAAGTGGATGACGCCATCGCGGCGTTCGACAAGTGCATCGCCGCCGATCCCAACCGCGCCGACGCCTACTACCAGAAAGGCGTCAACATGATCGGCAAAGCCACGCTTCAAGGAGACAAAATGGTCGCGCCCCCGGGCACCGCCGAGGCTTTCCAGAAATATCTCGAACTCCAGCCCAACGGGCAATACGCCGACGTTGCCAAACAAATGCTCACCAGCATCGGCGCCCCGGTCGAAACCGGTTTTGGCAAGAAGAAACCCGCCAAGAAGAGCCAGTAAGCTTGCCGACCCGATTTTCGCTTGCCCCGTCCTGGTCGCCGGGCGACCGGGGGCGGGAAGAGGCCGTTCCCCTTCGTGTTTTTCGCAGAGTAGGTTTACACCAGCGGCGGGAAAGGGCACGAGTTTGGCTCGGAGCAAACGAAAGCCGATCGCTCAAGGTGCTTTAGCCGCCGCGGCTTATCTGATGTTACGAAGGGCTATGTCCTAACCGCGCTTAGCGTTTTCTCCCGGGTTGGGTAAAGTAATGTCACCGGGCGAGCAGCGGTTCCGCCCTTGTCCTCCCCGCTGTGGCGGCAAAATCGCTAACGACATCAACCCGTCCGAGGATGGAATGGCATCACCCGGCATCGCGGCAATTTCGGTTTCTCTCAAAGACTATTCCGGCAACGGCAAAGTCGCCACGCCCGCTTTGCTCAGCGCGATGCTGCGCTCTGCGGATAAAGTTAGCGACCTGATTTTTTCTCCCGGCCGTCCGCCGCAGGTCCAAGTCTATGGCCAGCTCCTGCCCGTCGAAGTCTCCGGATTGCAATCCCTCACTCCCGACGACACCCGCCACATCGCGGCCGAGCTGATCGGTGATAACAAACAGGCCATGTCATCGCTCCGCGAATACGGCTCGTGCGACATTTCTTATGGCCTGTCTGGCGTTGCCCGTTTCCGCGCCAACATCTTTATTCAGCGGGGCAGTTGCGCGGTGGTCATGCGCGTGATTCCCACTGCCATCCCCGATTTCGATTCGCTTTGTCTGCCTCACCACCTCGGCGAAATCGCCAAACTTCGCGATGGCATCGTGCTTGTCACCGGCCCTGCCGGCTCGGGCAAATCCTCCACGCTGGCGGTTCTTCTCGACTGCATCAATCGCGAGAAGAGCTATCACATCATCACCATCGAAGATCCCATCGAATTCCTGCACAACCACAAAAGTTCGACCATTCATCAGCGCGAACTGCACAGCGACACCACCAGCTTCGCCCACGCCTTGCGCTCGGCCCTGCGCCAGGCTCCCAAAGTCATTCTGGTCGGCGAAATGCGCGACCGCGAAACCATTGAAATTGTTCTCGAAGCCGCCGAAACCGGCCATCTCGTTCTCTCCAGCCTCAACACCATGGATGCGCCTAAAACCGTCGAGCGCATCGTCAGTTCCTTTGCGCCGCAGGAGCAGCAGAACGTTCGCGAGCGCTTCGCCAAATCGTTCCGCCATATCATTTGCCAGCGCCTTGTTCCGAAAAGCGACCGCAGCGGCCGCATTCCGATCATCGAAATTCTGAAATCGAATGCCCGGACCCGCGAGTGCATCGAAAAGGGCGAGCGCGAGGGCAGGACCCTGCTCGACGCCATGAAATCCGGCGGGCAGGAAGGCATGCAGCACTTCGACGGCGAAATCGCGCAACTGGTTCGCGACCGCGTCATCGAACTGGAAGTGGGCCTCTCTTTTGCCAGCAATGCCACCGTTCTCGGCCAGGAAATCGCCAAACAACCGCTCTAAATTGGGAAGGTGAAGTTCTTTCGAGGGGCAACAGCCGGGGCGAAAATGGCGGCCCCATGGTGTGCGATTTTCGAAGCCTGGGAATCACGGCTTGGGGGCGGGGGCAGCGCTTCCACGGCTGTAGAAACGTGCTCCTGTTTTATTATCTTCCGATGTCGACTCCACACTCCCGGCCCTTAGTCCTCAGCTTCGAAGCCGCCCGCCACGCCGTCGAGCAGCACGCGGCAAAAATCGTCGCCCAGGAAACGGAAACTGTGGCCATGCTCGCCGCTGCCAATCGCATTCTCGCCGAACCCATCCAGGCCGACCGTGACCTTCCTCCATTTCCCCGTTCCACTCGCGACGGTTACGCCGTTCGCTCGCGCGAGCTCGCCGCCACTCCGGCAAACCTGAAGCTGGTGGGAGAAATCCAGGCCGGCCCAAGCCATACTCCACCCGCCATCAACCCGGGAGAAACTTACTCCATCATGACCGGAGCGCCGCTTCCTCCGGGGGCGGACAGCGTGGTGATGGTCGAGCACACCGCCCGGCAGGGCGATTGCATCGAGATCAGCAAATCGGTGGCAACGGGAGAAAACATCGTCGCCCAGGGCGCGGAGGCCAGACGCGGAAGCCGGCTTCTCGATCGCGGCGCCCGGCTCGATGAATCTGCTGTCGCCTTGGCGGCCGCGGTCGGCAAATCGAAGCTGAGCGTCTTCGTGCGCCCGCGCGTCGCCGTCCTCACCACCGGCGACGAAATCGTCGACGTCGACCAAACCCCCGGCCCCGCACAGATTCGCAACTCCAACAGCTATTCGCTCGCCATACAAATCCGGCAAGCCGGAGGCATGCCGATTCTCCTGCCCATCGCTCCCGATGAGCCCAACCGCCTGCGAGAGCTGATGGAGGAAGGCCTGGAATCCCATCTTCTGATCATCACGGGCGGCGTCTCCATGGGCCGCTACGACCTCGTCGAGCAGGTGCTCACCGAACTCCGGGGAGAATTCTTTTTTACCGGAGCCAAAATTCAACCCGGCCGCCCGGTTGTGTTTGGCCGAGTGCCGGGGGGCGCGGGCACCCGCGACCGCGGCGTCAATAAAAACGGCACACAAGACGGCACGCTCACAATCCGCAAAGACTCTGCTCATAAATACTTCTTCGGTCTTCCCGGAAACCCTGTTTCCACGATGGTCACCTTCCAACTTTTCGCTCGCCCCATGCTCGAAGCCCTGGCTGGAATGAAACCTCGCCCACTGATGTTTCTCCCGGCAAAGCTGAAATGTGAAGTTCGCGTCAAACCCGGACTCACGCGCTTTCTTCCCGCGATCCTTTCCGGCGAGTTTGCCAACACCCAGGTCGAAGTCGTGGCCTGGCAAGGCTCCGGCGACATCGCCGCCCAATCCCGTGCCAACTGCTACCTGGTCATCGCGCCCGATCGCGAGCTCATCGGTTCAGGCGAGTGGGTCGCGATCCTGCCCCGTTAGCATGCTCCCGCGGCGCCATCGTCCCCCCTCACTCTCCTGTAAGATAGTCTTTCGAGCGTGCCCAAACTCTCTCACTACGACGTAAGCGGTCGGGCTGGCATGGTCGACGTCTCGCGCAAGCCCGCGACACGCCGCGTAGCCGAGGCCAGCGCCTTCGTGCAAATGCCGCCGGCAGTCCTGCAGGCGCTTCCCCAAAACCCCAAGGGCGACGCGCTGGAGGTCGCGCGGGTTGCCGGCATCATGGCGGCAAAGCGCACGGCCGAGCTCATTCCCATGTGCCATCCGCTTCCGCTCGCGCACATTGCTGTCGATCTGCGCCTGTGCGAGAATGGCGTCGCCATCACCACCAGAGTTACAACCACCGCCGAGACCGGAGTGGAAATGGAAGCCCTCACCGCCGCCGCGATTTCTGCGCTCACGATTTATGATCAAACCAAAGGTTTGGATAAGGGCATCGCGATTCGGGAGATTCGTCTCGAGCGCAAGACCGGCGGAAAAAGCGGGGATTACCGCCGCGAAACTCGCAGCGGCGAATTGCGCGGAGCGGAGGCCAATGGTGCAAGCCGGCGGGTGACAGAACAGCGCGCAAAATGATCATGCCAAACGACGTCAAAGTGCTCCTGGTCGATGACAACCCGATGGTGCTCGGCATGTTGCAAAAGGCGCTCGCCCCGTTCGCACAGGTGGTGGCCGCAGGCGACGCCGCCGATGCTCTGCTCAAGGCCGTCGACGATCCTCCCGAGCTTGTCGTCTGCGACTACCGCATGCCCGGCATGGATGGCCGCCAACTGGTCGAAAAACTCAAGAGCCGTCCGGCAACCGCAAATTTTTCCGCCATCCTGATGGCGAGCCGCGCCGATATCGACGAACGCCTTTCACCACAGGATGCCGCCGACGATTATCTCGCCAAGCCGTTTTTTCTGAAAGAAGCCACGCGCCGCATCAAGCGTACGGTCGATCGCATCGCTCTCGAAAAAATGGCCAAGACCGCGCCTTCCGACGGCGTGGTTCGCGGCAATCTTTCACAGATGAACGTCATCGACCTCATGCAGTCGCTGGAGATGGGGCGCAAAAGCTGCCAGCTCACCATGAATAACGGCGCCGAAAAGTGCGAGGTGTTCTTTGTCGAAGGCCAGGTCAAGCACGCCACTTACGGATCGCTTCTCGGCGATCAGGCGGTTTTCAAGGTTCTGCGCTGGACCGGAGGCAATTTCGAAATCAACTTCGAGGGCAAGACCGACAAGGAAACCACCGAGCTCAACACACAAGGTCTGCTGATGGAGGGCCTGCGGCTGCTCGACGAATCGCAGCGCGACGGCGGCGGTGAAGCCGGGGAAGAACCCGCCACTGCCGGCGTGAGCGCGAGCACTTCAAGCATAAGCAGCTCCGCCCCGGCCGGCGCCGGTTCGAGCGGCGGTCGTGAAGAGGAAGATGACGTACTGCTCGACAGCTGATTTCGCTTAGCGCATCACCCCGCGATTCGGGTTGGCTTCGATGGGCCGCGTCGGGAATGTGCTCGGGAGAAACGGATCCCCGCCGGGGCATCGCTTGCGCGACGCCGCGGTCGCCGCAAACGTCACGCGGCGGTCTTAGCCGCTGGAGTTCGATGCCAACCAAACACCGCTCGCCCGCCAAGCCGCGACCGGAGTCCCGCGCTCACCCGGCCTTCACCGCCGCCGTTCTCACCGTCAGCGATTCCTGCTGGCGCGGTCGAAGAAAGGATCTCTCCGGCCCGGCCGTAGCCGCCGCTCTGAGGAAATCTGGTTTCCGCGTCGTAGCCACCCGATTCATTCCCGACGAGCTTATCCAAATTCAGAACACTCTGCTCGATCTGGCCAGGCAAGCGCGCTTCATCGCAACCACCGGAGGCACGGGTATCGCGCCACGCGATGTCACGCCGGAAGCAACGCGTGTGGTCTGCGACCGCCTGATCGACGGCATGGCTGAGACCATGCGCCGCGAAGGATCGAAGAAGACTTCCTTCGCCGCACTCAGCCGCGGGGTCTGCGGTGTGCGCGGCAATGCTCTGATCCTCAACCTGCCCGGCAGCCCCAAAGGTGCAGTCGAGTCGCTGGCGGCCGTGATCGGCCTCATCCCTCACGCACTGAATCTGTTGGAGGGGAAGACGGAACACCTTTGACGTTGCGACCCGAGAGACCCTCGAGCGGGGAGAGACAAGACGGCAACGGAGTGACCGGCGACTCCCCCCTGCGCGCGGGATTGATCCGCAAGCCGCTCTTCAGGAAGATCTCGCAAAATCTTTGTGACCCGTCCGGCAGCCTCAGGGCGTGCCTGGCATCCCCCAGAGCGAATCAGAAGACTCTCGAACCGGGCGATTTCCGCGAAAACAGAATAAGGATCGGGAGCGCCTGCCGCCTGATCGCCGCTGCGTTCTCCGGGAGCGCATGCGGCCGCCCAGGGAATTCAGGCCAGGCCGGGTGATTCCGTTGGGGGCGATGACTTCGCGGAAGAGGCACGGGTGAGTTTGTTCTTCACGGTGTCCCCAGAGTTCGCGGTGTCTTCCCGAGCAAAGCCAGGGATCTGGGTTCTTGAATCGGCGGCGTAGCTCAAGCGCCGCCAGCCATTCTTCAATCGGACTCTCCCCGTGCAACCCGAAGGGAAAGACTGGTGCCGGCCGCTTCGCGCGGCGCTGGGCATCAAGCATTAGTGGCTTGGCGGGACGTACTCTTTGGGCACGGCGGAGCCTTCGCCAAAGAAATACTGCTCCAACTGCCGCACGATCACTTCCTGATCCTCGCGCCGCGCGGGATTCAGCCGATATTCATTCAGCAGCATCTTGCAGTGCTCGCTCCACATGCGCCAGGCTTCCTGGGAGACGTTGTCGTAGATCTTGCGGCCGAGGTCGTTGTCGAACGGAGGCTCATCCAACCCGGGCATGTTGCGCTGCAGTTTCACGCAAAAAACGGTATGCGCCATAAATTCCTTCTTATGGATCAATGCTTCAAGATTACTACAAGACTCCGAGCGGCGGATGACGGCGCCCAGCCTTGGGGAAATCCGGCTGGTGGCCACCCGAACGGCCACGATTGAAGGGGCGCGCGCCCGCTAATGCTTCTGATCGTTGGGCTTCTTCTCTGGGTTGGCCGCGGGCGTCTGGGAGTTTTCCCCTGCCTTCGCTTTGATCGACACCAATTCGACTTCAAAAATGAGCGTCGAACCGGGTCCGATTTCAGGGGACACTCCACGATCGCCGTAAGCGAGATCGGAGGGGATGAAGAGCTGCCACTTGGAGCCGACGGGCATGAGCTGCAATGCCTCTGTCCATCCTTTGATGACGCCGTTCACCGGGAAAGTTACCGGCTTGCCGGCCTTGGCGGAGCTGTCGAATTCCTTTCCGTCAATGAGCGTGCCGCGATAATTGCACTCGACGGTGTCGGTGGCCGTGGGCTTCGGTCCGGTGCCCGCGGTCAAGATTTTATATTGCAGGCCGCTGGGAAGAGCGACCACCCCTTCTTTGGCCTTATTGGCGGCAAGGAATTCCTCCCCCGCCTTTTTGTTGGCTTCGCCCTCCGCCTGCATCGCCGCCATCTGCTTCTGGCGAATCTCAGTCTGCACTTCCATCAACGTGGACTGCACTTGCTCTTCGGTCAGCAGCGTCTTTCCGCCGGCCAGCGCGTCCTTGAGGCCTCGCTGCAGAATGGCCGGATCGATCTCCACGCCTTGCTTCTTGACATTCATCCCCAATCTCACGCCGAGCGCATAGCTGAACTTCTCTTTGGGCGTGTGCAGAGTCAGCGGAGCCGCGCCCTTGGCCGTGGTCCCCGGCTTTTTCGCTGCGGAACTCTGCGGCCGGTTCGTTGCCGTCGAGGGCGAACTGCTTTGCGTCGAGGGGGTGGTGTTCTGCTGCGCGCAAACATTCCCTGCGGCAAGCATTCCGCACGCAAGGAGGGCGATTTGTATGGTTGGAGTGTTTGGCATGCAGACATTGTCACATCGCAGAGAGATCTCCGCAAACCGACCATCACGGTTCCAGGAACACGAAAAGATGCGAGAGTTGAGCGTCGCGATTGAACTTGCGCGGATCTCGTGGGCTGGTGGGCCCTCCAGGATTTGAACCTGGGACCAATGGATTATGAGTCCACTGCTCTAACCGCTGAGCTAAGGGCCCGGACTCTGTGCGTTCCCATACGCAACTTTCTGATCCCCCCGGGGCGGCGGATGGCGCCCTTCTATTAAGCTAACACAGCGCGGCGAGAGCATCGCGGAGAGGTTGAAGAATGCGGGGCATGGCAGAATGACAACGATCAATGATCAGCCGTCACGGACGATTCCCGATTTTCTTTATGGCACGGCGTGGAAAGAAGAGCGCACCGCCGCACTGGTTGAGCTGGCACTGCGCCAGGGATTTCGCGGAATCGATACCGCCAACCAACGGCGGCATTATTTTGAAGCCGGAGCGGGTGCGGGCCTGGCAGCGGCATATCGCGCCGGAGTGGTCACGCGCGCCGATTTGTTTTTGCAGACAAAATTTACTTACCCTTCCGGGCAGGACCATCGCTTGCCCTACGATCCCAGGGCGAGAGTGGCGAAGCAAGTTGCGCAATCGATGGCGAGTTCGCTCGAACATCTCGGCACCGATTACCTGGACAGCTTCGTGCTGCATGGGCCGGCCTCGAATTACGGATGGACGGATGCGGACGCGGAAGTTTGGGAGGCGATGAAAAAGGAGCGTGACGCCGGCCGGACGCGATGGCTGGGAGTCAGCAATGTTTCGCGGCGACACCTGGAGCAGATGGCTGGAGCGCACTCCGAGAAACCGTCATTCGTGCAGAATCGCTGCTATGCCCGCTTGGGCTGGGATGGCGAGGTGCGGCGGTTTTGCCGCGAGAACAGAATTGGGTATCAGGGATTTTCGCTGCTCACGGCGAACCTGGAAGTTTTGCACGATCGTGGAATTGCAACTCTGGCGGCGCGGAAAAATGCGACTCCGGCGCAGATGGTTTTTGCTTTTGCGCGGGCGGTCGAAATCCAGCCGCTGACCGGAACATCGGATGCGCAGCACATGAGGGAGGACTTGGCCAGCGCCCGAATGTTTATGACCGAGGACGAGGCGCGCGGAA
>JASHRB010000348.1 GCA_030037575.1 Candidatus Sulfotelmatobacter sp.
TGTGGCTGTGGCGGAACGGCGGAAGCGTATCAGCGAATCGGAGGTTCGGCGCTTCGTTGAACTGCTGGAAGGATTGACGATTCATGTGGACTTGCTGACGGTAGCGACGAGTGTGAGCAACATTCTCCCGCTGGCGCGAGAATACGGTCTTTCGGCATACGATGCGTCGTATCTGGAGCTGGCAATCCGGCACGGCGCACCGCTGGCAACCCTGGACGGTGGACTGGAGAAAGCGGGCCGGAAGGCGGGCGTTGAAATATTAACGGGCCCGCGGCCGCCGAAACTGAAACGGTCTCGCTCAGTATAGTTTGTCACTCGCAGCTTTGCCGAAGTGAAGGAGATTTTCTGGCACGGATTTTTCTGCTGCCCCTCGCGCCGTAGGGAACGGATCGCTTTCGAGCCGGTTCCTCGCATCTCCAGGCGAACCCAGCAGCTCCGAGCGCGTCGAGACGCCGCCAAGCCGGAAGCGACAAGCAGGAGCAGAGGCGTGCGCGGAGCTTCCACAAGCTGTAAAATCCCTGCCCATGTGGAAGCAAAGCTTTATTTCTGGTGCCGGTTCTGGTGTCAGTCGGATTTGAAATGTCGTGCCAGTCGGTGCTGCTAAGAAGGAACCAGCCGAAGTCCCTGCCAGCATTGGACTTTTGGCTAATTATGTAAAGTTGAGCGAGAGCGTGCGCAGGTATCAAAATCGATAAAAGGGCATTGCTCTACCACCTGAGCTATGCCCTCACCAGTGGAATCGACGCCCGCGATGCGGGCTCTGACTCTTTCGATTGTAAGGGGCAGGGTTTCGTGCGCGTCCAGCAGAGTCCCGGATTGAAGCGGCTGCAGTTTGATATGGAAGCAAACGCGCGATTCTGCGCGCGCCCTGTCCAGATCCAATCGCCTTCGCTCAGGACAGGCTCTTCGCAGCGCAAAGAACGCTCGCTCAGGATAACAATCTTTCGAACCTCCGAGACGCTGTTCACTCTTCCGTCTGTTGCTGCAAGGCGGAGGCAGCGCCGATCCCTGCGGCCACTTCTGGAATGATGCCAATCTGAACATAGATCGGCCGAATAACCTTCCGCAGCGTGGGCAGTTGTGAAGCAAAGAGCGCAGCGCCACCGACGCAGATCGCTCCGCCGATCATCAACGTACGCGGTGCGCCGATGCGGCTTGCCGCGATGCCAGCGATGAGGCTGCCGAATGGCGCCATTCCCTGAATCGCCATGGAATAAAAACTCATCACGCGGCCGCGTTTCGTGTTTTCCACGATGGTTTGCAGGATGGTATTGCTCGCAGCCATTTGCTGCATGAAGCAGTATCCGGTGATGACCAGCAGCGACAGGGAAAGCCATTGCACGCGCGCCATCGCGAATGCAACCAGTGAAGCACCAAAGCCGAAGGCAGTTATGGGAATTACGCGGCCCAGTCCGAGAACCGAGCGCCGGGCCGCGAGCCTTACCGCACCAGTCAGAGCGCCGAGGCCGACGGCGGCCATCAGAAAACCGAGCGTGTGCGGGCCCCCGTGCAGAATCTCTCCGGCGAAGATTGGCATCAGCGTTGTATAGGGCATGCCGACCAGGCTGATCACCGCCAGCAATAGCAGGATGCACCAGATCGGATGAAAGCCGCGCACGTAACTCCAACCTTCGCGCAATTCGGAAAAAACGCTCTCTTCAACACGCTCGCTTGGCCGCACTTCAACCTTCATCGCAAGTAGCGAGGCGATGACCGCCATGTAGCTGAAGCCATCGATCAGAAAGCAGTAGCCCTCGTTGAGAAGAGCGATGATCAAACCCGCAACCGACGGCCCAATCAGCCTGGCAGCATTCACTAGAGAAGAGTTCAGCGCGATCGCGTTGCCCAGGTCGTCACCGTCTTCGACCATCTCAATCACGAACGCCTGCCGCGCGGGCATATCAAAAGCATTTACGGCACCCTGAAACAGATTGAGCAGGATCATCTCATTTACGGTGATGATTTTAGCCAGCGCTAGGGCGGCCAAGCCGAATGATTGGAGCAGGGAGAGGGTCTGCGTCACGACGAGGACGCGATGCCGGTTGAGGCGATCGACCCAGACGCCGGCAAAAGGTCCAAGAAACAGGATGGGAATCTGGCCGGCAAAACTGACCAGCCCAAGCAGAAATGCAGAACCGGTAAGGCGATAAACCAGCCAGCCGGTGGCCACCCGAGTCATCCAGGTGCCGATCAGCGAAATTCCTTGTCCACCAAAGAAGAGACGATAGTTCCGGTGACGCAGGGCACGCACGATGAGGCGCCAGTTTCGTCCCGATGTTTGCCGCATTGCCTGGTGGAAATCTCCCAGAGTGAGGTGAATCCTTGATTATAAGAATTGTGACGTTTCATTTTGCACCGCAGGTTCGCCTGACGAGTCAATTAAGCACTGGAAAACGTGTGCCATATGAGATTTCACTCGGCGCGCTTCGGCCGGGGCCGGCTCTCTTTCCGCTGGTAAGAACCGAGGACCTCGAACGGACGCCGGACTGAAATCGTCTTCGCGATTTCCAAACGAACCGCCACCCTGGCCCGGCTGCAAGCTCGAAATACAGACAAAAATCATTCTCACCAAACCGACAAATTTCGCAGTCATCGCCGCGAAAGGTGGAATAGAATAACGACTTCGCCACGCCGCGGCTTATGACGACTGCAACCGAACTGGGGAAGAACTGGGAAGGCAAGCTCGTCGATGGAAAGTTCATGCTGGGGAAATGGCTGGGAGGCTCGGGTCATAGCGGCGTATTTCTTACTGAACTCGGCGATGCAATTCCGCAAAAGCTAGCCATCAAACTCATTTCTGCCCAAAACCAGGAGCAGGCGGTTGCTCAACTTCGGCGCTGGGCAGAAGCCGCAAAGCTCAAGCATCTTCATCTGATTCAGTTGTTCGAGTGCGGCCGAATAGGCGACTCGTCGATGCTTTATGTGGTATCGGAATACGCGGAGGAGAATCTGGCAGAGGTCATTCCTCAACGCCCTTTGTCTTCGACCGAGGCTCTGGAGATGCTGCGGCCAGCCGCCGAAGCGTTGCAATTGCTTCACCAATCCGGATATGCACATGGGTGCATCAAGCCTTCAAACTTTATGGCTGTTGCCGAGCAACTAAAGCTTTCTGCCGATGGCATTCAAAGGATCGGCAAGGGCAAATCCGTCGGGTCCGTGCCTGCCCGTACTGGGTTACAAACCGCGGGCGAGGCCGGAAGCGCTCGCGGACTCAGCGACTATTCAGCGCCTGAAGTCGCAAACACAGGATTCACGCCGGAGTCGGATATCTGGTCTCTCGGAATGACGCTGCTGGCGGTCTTGACCCAGACCGAACCGAAAACCGGGCCGTCGGGCGCAGCACAAGTGCAAGTAGCCGAAACCATCTCGCAACCGATTCGCGGAATTATTCAACGTTGTCTGCAGTTCGATCCGGCGAAGCGATGCTCAGCCAGCGAGATACTCGAGCAGCTTTCCCGCCGACGTGCGCAACCTTCCGGTGCGTCTTCTCCAATAGAGGTGAAGGCACATTCGAACCGAGTTGATGCAACCACGAAAAATCGGCCTCTCGTCTGGGCGCTCGTGCCTGCGTTGGTGGTCGTGGTACTACTTCTGTGGTGGATGGACAGCAAGATTCCTGGACATCATCCACCACCGGCATCGGAAGCGAGCCCACAGACCGCTCACCCGGACACCCAAGCCGAAACGGCACCAATCGGGGCTTCGCAAGCATCCCCGAAGGCGGGACTGGTGCGAGGCAGCGTGCGAGATCAGACTCCTCCTGACGTCTCGCGCACCGCGCTCCACACGATTACAGGGCGATTGAAAGTTGCCGTTCGCGTTTCGGTCGATGCGGGGGGGAATGTGACGGCTGCGAAGCTGACTTTGCCGGGCCCCAGCAGATATTTCTCGGAGCGAGCGTTGGTGGCTGCGCGCCAGTGGAAATTCAATCCTCCGCAAATGAATGGGCAAGCCGCCGGCAGCGAGTGGTTGTTGCGTTTTCAGTTCACGCGTTCGTCGGCGCAGGTGGTTCCAAGAGAGATCAAGCCGTAAACGCTACGATCGGTCTCAAAACAAGCAGCCGATGGTTGCCTGTTCGCTTCCCGACACTTTAAGCTCGGTGGCCAACACCTTCTCAGACTTGGTTTGACCCCGGATATTTTCTTATCCTTTGTCGTCCGAGGTTTAAGCTTTGCATCAGATTGGCAAAAGCAAGAGCCCTGGATGCACGTTGTTCGCGCGCACGACGTTGACCCAACCCGTCGAAACACCGCCAGGCGTGCCTGCGGGCCGGGTACGCGACAGGCCTTCCTCTGGCTGCTTCGGGCAATGGCGGCCTGGCAACTGTAGAGAACCAGTCTTTGGACCCGCAGCACATTCTGATCGCCAATGCTCGCGTAGTTGCGCCGGGCTCACTTCCCTGCGGAATGAAGCCCCTCAAAGGTCGCTTGCTGGCTCCAACCGACGGTGCGGATGCTCCGGAAAATCGTCGTGGTGAGTGAAACCATGGCACGCACCTATCGGCCGGGCATGGATCCGCTCGGGCGACGATTTAAACCTGCAGCGCTCC
>JASHRB010000349.1 GCA_030037575.1 Candidatus Sulfotelmatobacter sp.
AATTTAAGAACGAAAAGATCCCTTGCCAGCGGAAGCCGTTTTTCGGCCGGATGCTCGATCAGATCCACCCCGGCAATTTTTCCGCGAGCAATCGACCAGTGCGCGGTGAAGAGATCGTTTGCCAGCTCGATTCTGTCGGCCTCAACCAGCGCGCTTGCCCGCCCCCCCTCCATGCCGTAACTCCATGAAGTCTGCGCCCCCAGGGTGCGGCCCAGCTGTGGCAGGAGTAAGGCAATGGACAGGATGTAAATTTTTTTGCGCATGATCTTCGCCGGCATATTAAACTCTGGGGCTATCCGAACCAGATCGAAAGAGATAGAAAGATTATATGCAACAAAACGAAACATGCGACGCGCCGGCTTCATGCCTGTCCCCGAGCGGCTTCTTCCCTTCCATGTGGAAACCCGGAACCGTATTCCTGCTGGCGCTGCTCCTGTCTCTGGCAGCACTCGCGTCACCGGTTCTGGTTGAACAAGACTGGACCCACTACGTGCGCATCGGCGCCTACGGGTTGCGCTCCAACAATGCGGACAAGATCGTCGCCGACGCCACCGCCAGCGGCGTGTTCGGGATCGAAGTCGACAATGACATTGAAGGCCGTTACGAGAGCTTTCTCGATCCCCGGGAAAAACTCGAAGCCATTCAAGCGGTGGCAAAGAAGGCGCACGCCGCGGGAAATTATGCCTTCGTATACGTGGCGGGAACCGAGTGCATCACGGCCAACGCCGACCGGACTGCGCACACCCTCTTCAAAGACCACCCCGATTGGGTGCAGCGCAAAATTACGGGCGAACCGGCGATTTTTGGCGGAGGCCAGGCTTTCTGGATCCGGAAGGGCGATGAAGACGTTTGGGTGAGTCCCTACGCCCCCGAGTGGCGCAGGATTTATATGGAGCATATTCGCCAGATCGCGGCGACCGGAATTGACGGTATTTACGTTGACATCCCTTACTGGATGACCCACTTTGAGGGCTGGGAAGATACCTGGGCCAGCTTTGATCAGTACACGGTCGCCGCTTTTAAGCAACAGACGGGGCTTGACGCCAAAAAAGATCTGAAGCTCGGCGATTTTTCCGATCCCAACTTTCGCCAGTGGGTCGATTTCCGCATTCAGACTTTCACTGATTTCATGCATGAGATCGATCAGAACGCCAAGAGTGTGAATCCGCGGATCAAGACGATTCCCGAAATTTATCCGGGCATTGAGTCGGAATCGGTGCGCGTCGGCGCCGACGTTTACAGCCTTTATTCCGTGGTCGACGCGATCGCCCACGAGTATGAATTCGGCGAGGGCAGTCACATGGCGTCGGAGCGCTCGCCGCTCAACTGGTTTTATTACCAGGTCGGCATGCACAGTTTTCGAGCCTTTGCTCAAGGCAAGGCAACCTGGATTCTGAATTACTCCTGGGATGGGGACAAAGTTGTTGACAAGCGCGAAGCCATGATGAATCTGGCCATGTCACAAGTGATGGACGGCGCAAATTTCTGGGACGCGCCGGGACACTCCATGGCGGGATCGAACGATCTGCCGACGCGCACCAGAATCTTCGCCTGGATCAAACAAAATGAAAACACCTTCTACCTGCCGCGCACACCCGTCGACCCGATCGGAGTTTATTTCTCTCCTGCGACGCGGGACTATTACGCCCACGACTTCATTCGCTCCTATCGGGGGATTTTGATTCTGCTGATGCAGTCGCATCGCGAGTTTGAGATTGTGACTCCGCGGACTCTCCATGAATTTACGGGCGAAGCTTTGATCCTGCCCGACGTCCGAATTCTGACTTCGGACGAGCAATCCTGGTTTGAGCAGTATGCGGCGCAGGGCAAGCGGCTCATCCTCACCGGAAATGACCCGCTCAAATCGGACCACCAGTCCAACATCGTGCGCTTCCCCGAGGACCCAGGGAAAAGCTACATCTCGTCTTTGGAAAAAGACTTCGATGGCTCTACTCCCCATCAGCAGCAGGCGTTTCTCGACGGTTTGCCCTCGAGCCCTGAAATCGAGATTTCAGCTTCGCCGCAAGTGGCTACTTCCATTTCTCGCGTCAACGGCGAAATGCACGTCTTTTTTGCGAATTTTGCCGGGCTGGTCGCGGGAAAGAATCCGCTTCAGAGGCCGCAAAACGTGACTGTGACCGTTCCCGCTGCCAGGGGGACTTCTGCACAGTTTTTGCCCTTCTTGGGTGAGGTTCAGCCTCTTCAGGGAGAACTGAAACAAGGCAAAGTGAGCTTCGCCCTGCCGCCCATCACCAAGGGTGCGGTTTTCTGGCTCGAAGCCAATTAAGCGCGCTGTGCAGGCGGTGCCGGCGCTGTTCCCCGCCGGCTAGATTTTGCTTGACAAGCGGAGCACAGCCTCGGTAAAAAGATTGCATTCGTAAGTAATCGTAAGCATACGCAAGCTGGCAAGACTTTTCCCGTTCGTTGGTTCCAAGCAAGCACGGATGCAGTCGGATGCGGATGTCCTCCGGAGGGTGTTATGCAGCTGACTCGGCAGGTTCTTTGCTGGATCGCGACGATCTCAGTGTGGGCGGGCTGTGCGATCTTGTGTCTTGCGCAAGGCGACTACCGGGCGCAGCTGCGCGGGATTGTTTCCGATTCGACCGGAGCGGTCGTGGCCAAGGCGCGAGTGACCATCACAGATGTGGGCACGAACATCTCCACTTCCGTACGCACAGACGAACGAGGCTCATACCTTTTCACCGGCTTGCGTCCGACCACGTATACGGTGAAAGTCGAGGCTCCTGGCTTTCGCTCCGTGGAGCGAACCAACGTGGTTTTGGCGGTCGACCAGCAGTCGTCCCTGAATTTCACTCTGGGAATGGCCGGCGCCTCGACCACCGTCCAAGTTACAACTACCGCACCCCTGCTGGATACGGAGAACGCAACCCTGGGCACAGACATCACCGAACAGTACGTGAAGGAACTCCCGCTGCTGAATCGCGACTTCTTCGGCCTGACCTTCCTGGCCGGAGGCGTGACTGAGACCACCGGATCGGGGACACAGGACAACTATCCGACCGGAACCAACTTCGTCTCCAATGGACAACGCAACGCGACTGCCGAGATTCGCATAGATGGCGCCTTGATCAGCGCGCCCGAACAGGGAGAGGGAGGAAACACCAACGTCTACTATGAGCCCTTGATCGAGAGCGTGCAGGAATTCAACGTCCAGAACAACCTGTTCTCGGCGGAGTTCGGCAACAACGGCGGCACCGTCGTCAACATGGTGCTCAAGAGCGGAACCAACTCATTCCACGGCAGCGGCTGGTATTTTCTGCAGCGCCCGCAGATGGATGCGCGCGATTTTTTTAACCCCGAACCCAATCCCAAACCGGATAGCCGGCGCGACCAGGGAGGGTTTTCTTTAGGCGGGCCGATCCGCAAGAACCGGACGTTTTTCTTCGTGGATTTCGAAGATGTCCGCAGCTCCCTGGGGTTTAACAACGTGGCCACGGTACCGACCCTGGCGGAGCGAGAGACCAACCCCGATTTCTCCGGGACCGCGACCAACATTTACGACCCCAAGCGGCCTTTGGTCAGTTGTACCCCGCCGGGGACCGGTCTGTGCCGGCCGCAGGTTCCGGACAACATCATCCCCGCGAGCGAGGTCGACCCCATCGGGCGGGGTATCCTCAATCTTTACCCAAAACCCAACCTGTCGGGAGAATTCAATAATTTCCTTTTCAGCGGCACGGCCCAGGCGCCCGACTACCAGTTCGACGCCAAAGTGGATCACCAGATCAACGACAAGCAGCACATCAACGCCCGCTACAGCCGAGAATTCTCGAACTATTACACTCCCGAGATTCTGGGAGACGCCTTCGACAATAACGGAACGGGAGACGGCATCGCAGGGAGTCCCACCACGGCGCAAAACGGCTCGCTCGAATATACCTGGACGGTGAATCCGCGAATTGTCTGGACGAACCACTTTTCCATCGACCGTGTGTACTCACTGGAGACGTCCAACATTCCGACGATTTCCAGTTTCAATGCGGCACAAGCGGCAGCCGGTCTTCCCCAATTATCGCCCTTATTCGAGCAAGCCAACGGGCTGGACCGAATGCCGCAATTCTACATGTCGGGGGCGGCTCTCGCCTCGAACGCCTCGACCACCGCCGATCTGTTCGATCAGTGCTGCATCAACACCACCTTTGCCCACACCCTGTACAGCTATTCGTCGAAAGTGGTAGTTTCGAAAGGCTCGCACTTGATCAAGTTCGGTGGCGAGCAGAGACTTTTCTACAACAACTTCTTTCAGCCCACGGGCCCCACTGGCACCTTCAACTTTACCGATTACGTCACTTCGCCAACGCCCAACGCCGAGACCGACGCCAATGGCAATCTCACCGGCAATCCGTTCGCCAGTCTGCTTTTCGGTTATGCTGACAACGTTAACCCTGTCCCTTCTCCGACTGCGCTGATGGTCCTTCCCTCGGTCGCCAACAAGTCAAAAGAAACGGGCTTCTACATCCAGGACGAGTGGAAAGTCAATCGCAAACTAACCCTGAACTTCGGTCTGCGCTATGAATGGAGCACGCCGTACAACGAGCGGAACAACCATATCCAATTCAGCGATTTCACCGGCCCAACGGGCTATACTCTGAACCTTAGCAGCGCCCAAGCGGCGCTCGGACCCGTGGGGGTAAATTTCCCCTCCTCGGAGCAGCTGCTCGGCACGACACTGTTTCCCACTTCCTCTATGAGGAACGTTCCCGTGTACCGCGATGATGTGGGACCGAGGTTTGGCTTTGCCTACGGGCTCAATTCGAAGACGGTGGTGCGCGGAGGAGCGGGCGTGTATTTCGGAATGAGCCCGGCGACCAATTTCCAATATCCCGGCACCGCATTCTCCCAGAGCGCAACCATGTTCTTTACCCAAAATAATTTTGCCAGCGAATCCGCCACCCTGGAAAATCCGTTTCCCGCCGGCTTTACGGGCCCGCAGGGCAAGCAGTATGGCGCATTTGCCGAGTGGGGGTACGGCAACGCCAATGATTTGGGCACGACCCCGGCGCGCGATGCCGACATTTATCAGTGGAACCTGGGGGTAGAGCGGGAGTTGCCGAGCCAGATCGTGGTCGGCGTCGATTACGTCGCCAACCGGAGCACCCATCTGCCCTGGTCGGGCACGAATAACCGGGATTTCATCCCCTCGTCGTTGCTGGCAAAAATTTCCGCCGCACTGCACTACAACTACGACGTTACGCAAAAAAACGGAGCTGGCGCCTGCGATAACAACAGTTGCGTGAGCAACTTTCTTTCCACCCCGGTAAACAATCCCTTCTACCCGATATTCAGCGACCCTTGCACCCCCCAACCTCCCGCCCCATGCTTCCAGCAGCCGGACGCGCTCTATAGCGATCCCCAGATCCCGCTGATCGATCTGCTCAACTCCTACCCGCAATTCGTCGGGGACTTCGAAGGGCTGATGATCGAAGAAGCCAATTCCTGGTACAACGCGATGCAGATCCGCTTCCAGAAGCGCACGACGCACCACATCAGCTTCGAGGGCAGCTACACCGTGTCCAAGTCGACCGACGACTCTTCGGCCGGCCGGAACAACTGGGTGGGCGCGCTGTCGGCCGGACTCCCGCAGCAGCTGGACCGACTGGATCTGGAACATGCCATCAGCGCCAACGACACCCCCCAGCGGCTGGCCACCGCCGTGGTCGTGGACCTTCCCGTCGGCCGCAACCAAATGATCGGCGGAGATATGAATCGTGTGCTCGACGCCGTCGTTGGAGGCTGGTCGCTCGCGACCATGCTCACCGAACAGTCGGGCCAGCCCATGGCGATTTCGGATTCCTTCGCACGGCTGGCGAACGGCACGCAGCGTCCGAACGTCGTCTGCTCGCAGCTGAAGTCGGGCTACAGCATGAAACAAGTGGCGTTGACCTGGCAATCTGCCACGCCGCTCTCCTTCTTCAACAGCAACTGCTTTGCCGATCCCGGCGACCAGAACCCCGGCAACGCCCCCCGCTACTTTCCC
>JASHRB010000350.1 GCA_030037575.1 Candidatus Sulfotelmatobacter sp.
TATTGCGGATTTGAGGATTTCTGCGTGCTAAACGCCCGCCGGACCGACGAGAAATATCGCGGCAGTTACGAGACCTCGGTCATGAAGCGCTTCGGGCAGTTTGCAAACTCGACGCATATGGGCGAGGACATGGAAAAGCTGTTCGTCCTGATTGTCCTGAATTGCGCGCTTCGCAATGGCGACGCGCATCTGAGGAACTTTGGGATTGTTTATGATGACGTTCAGGGCGAAGCGAGACTCGCCCCCGTCTATGATCTTGTTACGACCTCCGTCTATCTGCCGAAGGACAGCATGGCACTGACTTTTAACGGCACGACGAAATGGGCGAGCGCTAAGGAATTGCAGCGATTGGGCGAGACGCGCATGGGAGCAACCCCTGCCCGCGTCCGAAACATACTCAAGCGCATCGAGGCTGCGATTGCCGATACCTCAAAAGAACTGCATGCCTACATTAAAGCGCACGCGGAATTCACGGGGATAGGCAATCGCATGCTCCAGCAATGGGAGCAAGGTGTCGGGCTTTCGCTTAAGGCGGGCTGAGCGAACCGTTTGCTCTTCGAAGTCAGCAGATGAAGCCGCCGCGCGGGCGCGCGCGACTTCAAATGCTCAAGTAGGGAAAGGTTCTTACCGCCTACTCGTTCACCCGCGATCTGCGACATGTGGCCTCTTTCACTATGTCCAGTCTAATAGTCTAATCACAGTTGAAAGATGATCGGCATGTGCGGCCTGAAATCCGCGTACTCTTCTCGCCGGTGGCCATCAAATTCAATTTCGAGCAGAGATGTTGCTCCCGTTCGGGTTGCGAGAACTCCACTTTCAATTATTTTGTGTGACGCGTTAGACCGAAGGGGCGTGGGAGTGGTCAGCGTTAAGCGAGTGATTTCACGAACGCCGATGGGATGCTCGGTGAACCATCGTTCGCGCTGAGCTCGTCGCATAAAGCTCAGATGGACCCACATTGGCTCCTCAATTCCCGCTTCGCCGATCTGCATGAAAAGCGGATCTGGTAAATAGGCTGGCCGAGACTCCCATGCGGAGAAAGGTGATCCTGTGTCTTGAGGATGGACCGGCCGCACGCAGATGCCGAAAGGAGAGGCGTTACCTTGCCGACCAGACCATCTCTCCCAAAGCAAGGTACGTTTTGTACTTTGACTTTGAGCCTCGCTTGCATTGCTCACCCAGAACAACTCAATCATGGCGTTAACGAAGGAAAAACGACGGCAGGCTGTACCTTGACCGGGATGCTGATTTGGCGGTCCCTCCTGCAAACCGAACTGAACAAGTTTTTCAGCCTCGGGAACGCCTAGAGCGGTACAGACAAACAAATGGTCCAACTCGATCCGCATGCGAGGTGGTGTAATTCAATCTGACTGGCAATATCCGTTAGAGCCAAGTCGGCCACGCAAGACGATTGTGAGTGAGTGGTTGCTAGCCCTGATCGGAAATGAAGGATGCGGCACATATAGAACCAGTAGGCCGGGCTGTGATCAGACAGACACACATGTAGACCACAGGCATCAGCGTCCCTCGGCAAACCAGAACGTATCCACTTTGTGACTATCCGACATCGCGCCAGCTTGCTGGCGCGACTCTGACGTTGCTGTCTGGCGGCTTCCAGCTTGCGGTCGCGCTCATTGTGAATCTCGACCTGGTCGCCTCGGCATTGAGCTAGCGCAGCTTGTCGGTTGTCGAAAGAACATACGAGCGACATCGGTAACTTAGGAGATATTATTTGAGCAGTTGCGGGGCCATTTCCAGTCGTCTCGCGCTGTAAGCGTTCCGTCCAAAGCAATCCCGAGTTTTGTGCCGGCCGATTCACGATTGGTGTTTCGCGCTTAAATTCTTCGCGTTATCCGGAGGCCATTCCTTCAAGAATCGCCTGAGACGTCGAGTAGTTTACTTCCATTACGCTAATTTCTTGCAAGACCATCAACGCTCGGAGCCGTTACGATCCGGACCATGAATCTAGTGTAGGCTCCCCAAGAATATCGCAATTGGGGCGAATACATCGGCCGACGAGAAGCTCCCAACCGCGCAACGGGTTCTCGATCGCTACGCCGAAGTCTCGGGCGAACGTGCCAATCTGCTCAAACACAAGTCTGTCACGATTCAGGGCCGCTACGAGGATCGCTCCAACAAAATCGAAGCCACAACCATTTCCTACACCACTGCCGACGGTGTCACCTTGTTGAGCTACCAGCTCACCGACGGCCGCAGCGGTGGCTCCGGCTTCGATGGCCACACCGGCATCGGCTGGACTCTTGGCTTAAGCGGCAAAGTCAACCTCATCACTGGCAACATCGCGCTGAGCATGGCTCGCCATGCCGATATGTACTACCACCTCCACGTGATGCAGTACTTCAAGCGAATGGAAGTTCTGGGCGTGGAAGATTTCCATGGCCACTCCTAATACCACCTGAAGGGCACGAACAATTGGGGCGAGCCCAACCAGCAGTTCTACGAGAAGTCTTCTGGCCTACTGATCGGCTACAAATTTAATACCGCCTGGCGCGGCGGCAATGGCGCAGCCGACAACATCTTCGAAGACTACAAGCCCTTTGACGGTATCCTCTTCGCCACCAAAGTGACCGCTCACGATGGCAACGACATGGATATTAGCTACACCGACGAGGTCACCTTCGACAAGGTGAAACCTTCCGACTTTGAACTGCCGACGGCTGTAAAGGCAAAGTTGGCCGAGATCCGTAAACAATGAACGCACGGCGCGCGCCGCAGGACTGACGTGTTATGCGCGCAGCCATGCCATTGACAATCTACCCATAGACAATCTGTAGTTACGGCATAGTGAAGAACCCTGGCCTGCTGCCGGGTACGCTCGACATGCTGATCCTCAAGACCCTGACCCACAGACCGCTGCATGGGGCATCGCGCAGTCAATTAAGCGCATTTCCGACGATGTCCTGACAGTGGAGGAGGGCTCTCTCTATCCGGCGTTGCAGCGGTTGTTATTGCAGGGCTCGGTGAAGGCGGAGTGGAAAAGGACAGAGACCAACCGCAGAGCGCGATTCTATGCGCTTACAACGGCGGGAAGAAAGCAGCTGGGCGTCGAAGTCTCGGAGTTCCGCCAGATGATGGAAGCGATTGGTCGCGTGCTCGAAGACGCCAAGGAGGCCGGATTAGCGCGTTGGGAGGCTGGGCCAGGAAAGTGGCGCCAGGACGAGGATTCGTCCGTGTCGGGTCACTTCGCGAATTGTCGGCAAGAGGTGGCCAGAAGAAACGAGATTCGAGGAAGTTGGCCGGATTTGTAACGGACCAACGAGTTCGGGATTCGTATGGCGCTGGGCGCGCAGCGTGCGGACGTGCTGCGAATGGTCTTCAGGGCGGCATCGGTAAGCGTGGGCGCCGGAATCTTGGCAGGTATAGCTCTTTCGTTAGCCCTGAACCAAATCATTGCGAAATGGGCACAAGCGAACCCGCGCGACCCTGCTATTCTCTTTGCCGGGACCGTCCTTCTCGGCTTCGTGTCTGGGTTGGCCTGCGCCACACCGGCGCGGCGCGCCTCCAAAGTCGGTCCGATGATTGCATTACGCAGTGAATAGTAGCCCCTCGCTCGTAGGTGGCGAAAACTCGCCATGCACTCAAAACGCCAGAATCGGCTTTGTCAGTTATGGATTGTTCGGCAACCCGGACGCTGGCCGGAAGAAACGAGCTTCGAGGAAGTTGGCCGGATGTGTATCGACAAGTAGGCTCGGCGCGCCAGAAATCCGGGAGTGGGGCCCTCACGGAAAACATGTCCGATGCGCGTCTAGCGGGAAGTGGGCCACGCACGAGGACTTCTCATTCACAGTCCAACATGCTCAGTAATGGTCCAGCAAAGCCAGAAATCGTATAGATTGGGATGAGACTTGCTTCCCAATTCTCGGGGCGAAGAATTGCCCGGAGCGTCGATGGTGTGAGGGGTTATGAATTTTCGCAACCGTTCTCTGGTGATTGCTATCCGAATATTGCTGGGCCTGGTCATGCTCGCAAGCGGCATTAGCGGGCTGCTGATGGGCAACTCAACCCAAGGCGTACCGCCGAAAATGGTCGCCTTCACGCAGGTATTTTGGGCTTCAGGCATTTTCCAGATGG
>JASHRB010000351.1 GCA_030037575.1 Candidatus Sulfotelmatobacter sp.
CGTTCTCGCTCATCGACTGCATCTCGGTCGGCGTTGACCGAATGCAGCGAAACTTTGAGCCGATGCGAAAGCAGGTAGAGGCTTGGCAGAGGAGCGAATTGACGGACGTGACAGCCAAGGTGGTTACTACGAAGCATGTGTGGAGGAGCTTCGCCACACGCATGGAAGCGGTGCGGCAGGTTGCGCGGTCGCGGCCGGAAATCATGAATCGGAGTGGTTATAAAGTTTGGAAAGTGCTTTAGAATCAATCTTGCTGGTCATGTCGGGACATAGCGCAGCCTGGTAGCGCACCTGCCTGGGGCGCAGAGCTGGTTCTTCCAACGCGTCTATCTCACACCTTGGTTTTTATTGTTATCAATAATTTGGGGAATCTGCTCTTTCGTTCAAAGTTAACCCAAGTTGCTTGAATAGCGCGCATGACAGCACGGTTGTGGCACGGCTGAAAGTCCTGCTTTTCAGTGTGGTCTGGCACGGTCGCTCGTGCCGCGGCAGGCTGATCCGGTTAGCCGATCCCAATTCCCGTGAGCAAAGAGTTTCTTTGCTTCTGCAGGGAGAGTTGCTTCATCGACGAAGCATCGACCCGGCCTGTTCGGGCGGGAGGATGCCAATCAACTTCATCATTCAAACTGCGAACCCATTCTCCCGGAGGACATTGTCGGGTACATCCAAATCGTCTACTTTTACCAGATCAGTGGGCCCAGCTTGGCGTAACAGCGCTGTCTTCTGGCTAATCAGATCCTCGCGCACTCCTAGACTGCGAAGGATGTCTTCTACTTCCCGAAGAGCATTGGGATTGAATGGGGGGAGGGCGAATCCTGTGCCAATGCCGCCACGCTCATTGGTGCTTCGGAGGCAGGCCAGCTGAATTCTGCCGGTGTTCGTTTTGTTCAGAGTGACTTGAACTCTCATTTTGTAAATCTACCGCAATGACCGATTGCGCGTAATCAGCAGCAGAAAGATCCTTGAATCGAGCGGCCCTTTCGGGGCGCCGATTTCTTCGGCTTGACTGGACGATTTTCCACTGAGCGCTGATTTATCGCACGATGCGACAGGCTCGGGCTCTTACATCTAAGCCACCGCCGTTCGAGATGCTCTACATGTTCCCGCAAGCTCCTCCAGCCACTCGCATTGTTTCCGGTTTCTAAGAAGTTTGATGTCGAAAGCTGGATCAGACGCTCTCCTCCAACGTCCCAGGGAGCCGCCAAATGGAACATGACGGCGACAATGCGTGGGTGCATTTCCCGAAAACGCTTGAGGCCCCATTGCTCAA
The DNA here is from genome assembly GCA_030037575.1 of Candidatus Sulfotelmatobacter sp. Classification (GTDB taxonomy): domain Bacteria; phylum Acidobacteriota; class Terriglobia; order Terriglobales; family Acidobacteriaceae; genus Sulfotelmatobacter. The sequence continues at coordinate 1,271 of JASHRB010000351.1, forward strand.
TGTGCTCGTCCAGCAATTCAGCCAGGGCTTCGCCGATCAACCGCTTTCCCGTACCCGCTGGCGCAAAGCACGCCAGATTGCCCTTGGTGAAGACCCGGCTGAGTGAAATCGCGACCATGCCGTAATCGTCCTGACTGTCGGCTTGGTTCAATTCGTCACCCAACTGGGAAGCAGCATCTTCTATGTTTCTGCGGACGCTGTTCTCCAAAAACGGACGTTTGCACTCGGTCCGGAATAAGGTCGCAGGTGCGCGAAGTTTGATATCGGGCTCCCCTAATTCAACCTCGCTCCCCGCATTCCCCCAGACTGCTGCGAGGGACAACTCGAACATCATGTTGCGAGCCTCGCTGTTTTTCGGCTGTTCATCGAATGGCGAGATGGGGCCACACAAGGCGCGCACAAGCTTCGCCTTGAGGGGGTGGGAGACGAATCGCCGCTGAAGGCCTCGACGATCTCATGAATCTCCAGAGCCTCGAAGATACCGTCCATGTAGTTATTGATAGGCGCACGCCGGCCACCCCGCTCGACGCTCTCCCGTTGTTTCTTTGCTTTTTCGACCCTTTGGATGGCCGGGTGCCAGCGGTCGCTCTTTGGCTCCATGCCCAAAGATCTTAGCCAAGGGTCGAGCCTATTCAATGACTTCAGTACCTCATCAAAGCTCGCAATTTTCATCTCGGTTTCTCCTCACCCGCAACAAACACAGAAGGCCTGCGCATGATGGATTCTTCGGAATCCATCATGGGCTGGCCCTTAGTTTGAAGAGGAAGGGATCGAACTCTTGGTGACTGCCGCGGCTTTACACCGGTCGGCTCAAAATCGTAGCGTGCAACCCTTTTACACCCGAATCGCGCGCCATATTCCGACCACCGTTCTGCCCGGCTGGATTGAGAAGGGCCTGCGATCGACTGCTCGCTCTCCTGACAAACCCGTCCTGGCTCCACCCCTCCGAACCCACTCCGTTATGCACGAAGAACAATCCGGTCGGATCGTATTTGTTTTTCACCGCTGCCAGACGCGCGTAATTGCTTCCCCAGTAGGCGTGCTGCCAATCCTCTTGGAAAAAATTGCTCTCCGAAACGTAGGCTCCGCCAACCGGCACGATCGCGCGCAATTCATTTACGCACTTGTGGATGTCTTGGCGGGCTTTTCGCCCTGCCGCAACATCCGGTTCATGGCCGCGTACACCCGGATAGCCACCCCCTGCGTCTCCCACGATGGCTAGCGCAAAAGCGCTCAGGACCGCCGGATTCGTCGCCGTATCGCGTGTCGCCTCAATCGCCTCGCGCGGCCCTCCCGCGAGCCCTTTGTTGAAATGCAGTTCGATGTTTTTGTGGCGCGAACCGGCAAACAGCGCTCGGGCAAGCTGATCCAGCGAATCAACATCGAGTAGCGACGCGGGCATCCACAGCGATTCGTATCCGTAAAGGAACCACGCGACCTGCCCCGCGTCTCCGGTCCACCACGCATTGTTGGAACCAGCTCCGGACCGATCGTCCAAATCGAAAACTGCTTGATGGTTCTGCTTCCTCCACTCCACATCCCACCAATGGCGAGCCGGAATGCTGCCCAGAATCGGTTGCCCTTCGATTGTGTAGGCACCGGGCAAGCGCGCCACCCAATCCAGAAAGGGCTGCCATATTTCTTTCACTTTCTCGGTGCTTAGGTCGTGGCACACCATCAATAAGTCAAGCACGTTGTCGCTTGTAATGCGCGCGTGTTCTCCCCAGTGATCGTTGAAAAGATGTTCTCGATAGAAGGCGACGAAGTAGCGCAGTAAACGACGAAACGCTTCATCGGACGCGGCCTTCACCCTAACAATGGCTGCACCCCAAAACTCCGGCAACTCCCGGACCCGCAACGTCACTTTGCTAACTGCGCCGAATGTTCCTCCGCCGCCGCCCTTTAGCGCCCAAAATAAGTCTGCATTCGTACGAGCATTTGTGATCCGCACCTTTCCGTCGGCGGTGACCACTTCGGCTTCCAATAGTCCCGCCGCTGCGGTTCCATAATGCTTTGAAAAACTTCCGAAGCCTCCGCTTTGAACCAGGCCCGCTACCCCAACGGTGGTGCAGCCGCCCCCTTGCACATACGCGCCGCTCTTTGTCGTCACAGCGTCGTAGGCCTGCATCCAAATCGCGCCAGCACCGAGCGTCACTGCGCGTTGCGGCACATTTCCCCCCTTCGAGCCTTGCGGAACAAATGCTTCATGCATGCTGATGTCGTGCATGCGGCGTGTCCACACGAGGAGCGAATCCTCAGCGTCCGATGTTCCTTGATAACTGTGTCCGCCGCCTTTCACCACCAGCCGCAAGTCATTTTCCCGGGCGAAGTTCACCGCCGCCGCGATGTGATCTGCATTTTCGGCGGCCACAGCGTAAACGCTGGGTTTGCTCACCCACGCATCCACCCATCCCAGGGTCTGCGTCAAGCCGGGCTGATCTCCGATGTAATAAGGATTATGAATCTCGCTCATCAGATTCTGGCAGTCCGTGCTTGCCGAGTCTTTGAAACAGCCCTCGATCGGAAATTCCACTGGAATCAAGTTTCCGTCGACATCATCGTTCAGCCGTCTCCAGGCTGCCGGGGAAGGCCAGTTGGCATCCGACGGTCGGCGCCGCCGGAACCCTCTACCTACTCCGGCCAGGTTCCGCTGGTCCGTAGTTCCCACAACGCGCGCGAGATTCTTGTTGGCTCCCCATAATTCGCGGCCCCATAGCGGACCCAGCGCTGCCATTCCAGATCGTTTTAAAAATGTCCTTCTGTCCATTGAATTGTCATTGCTCCCAGGAATTTTGCCACGACACCCGCCGCAGCCATTGGCGGGGAGATTCTCATACTAAGGGCTTTCCCTCGATCGAGCGAAGTTGTTCGGGCAGGCGCTTCCGGCAGGACGAAGTAAAAACGCCGTTTGGCAGCACTGCGCCCGACGCCGTCGGCGTCGGCCACGGATGGAAACTTTCCGCTTGAACTGTAATGGGAGCCCGAAGATCGGGACTTGCTGAACTGACTCAGTTGCGGAGGCGCTGACGGTGATGAGTTCCTGTCCTGCGCTCACAACCGGCTCGTTGAAGTCACCATAGACGGGCGCCTTACCGGCTGCCGTGATGATTCCTGCATTCATGAAATTCTTCCTTGGTCTGTGCCGCGGATCTAAGTCCCCGCAAGGGTTTAACTGCCTCCGCCTATGAGAGACTCGAAATCGGTTCCCGAGCCATTAACACGATGTGTAGGTTCGCCTGCGAATGCGGCAAAGGGTTGTTTTCCGATCGAGGCGATATAGCCGTCGGGACGGATCAGAATTTGT
>JASHRB010000352.1 GCA_030037575.1 Candidatus Sulfotelmatobacter sp.
GTTTGGCCAACGTGCCGGACAATATGCCGCGACTTTCGCCAAAGAAGAATCGTTAAGCAACGTCGATCGTGGTGAACTCAGATCTGCGGAGGCATGGGCGCTGCAACCGTTTGAGCGTAAGAATTCTGACAATCCATCTGCCGTTCAACATGCGTTGCAAGAGGTGATGCAGGATCTGGTGGGCATCGTACGGCAGGAGCGGGAGATGCTAAAAGCCCTCGATCGCATTCGAGAATTAAAAGCCGCGAGTGAGCGCGTCAGCGTGGACGGAAATCGAGAATACAACGCAGGCTGGCACACCGCGCTCGACCTCTACCATCTCCTGACGGTTGCCGAAATTGTGACCCGAGCCGCTCTGGAACGCAAGGAAAGCCGCGGCGCTCACTTTCGCGATGACTTCCCGGAAAAGAACAGCCAGTTCGGCGGCTTCAACATCGTCGTGCGAAAGGGCGCCGATGGCACAATGCAGTTCGCACGCGAGTCGATGCCGCCCATGCGACAGGACCTGCAGCAAATCATCGAGGAGATGAAGTAATGGCGACGGCCACGTTTCGAATCTGGCGCGGAGAGAAGGGTCGGGGACAGTTCCGCGACTACACGGCCGAAGTTGCAGGCGGCATGGTGGTCCTCGACGTCGTCCATCAGATCCAGGCGGAACAGGCTGGTGATCTCGCTGTTCGCTGGAACTGCAAGGCGGGAAAGTGCGGCTCGTGCTCGGCCGAAATCAACGGAATGCCGAAATTGATGTGCATGACGCGGCTGAATACCCTCGCACTGGACAAGCCGGTTATGATCGAACCGATGAAGGCCTTTCCGCACATGAAAGATCTGGTCACCGACGTGTCCTGGAATTACCAAGTGAAGCAGCGCATCCCGAAGTTCACGCCGCGAGCGCCCGACGCCCCGGATGGCACGTGGCGCATCGCCCAGGTAGACGTTGAACGAGTGCAGGAATTCCGCAAATGCATTGAGTGCTATCTTTGCCAGGACGTCTGCCACGTCCTGCGCGAGCATCATATGCAGGAACAGTTCATTGGTCCGCGTTTCCTCGTTCATGTGGCCGCCCTGGAAATGCACCCATTGGATGTGGGCGACCGATTGAAGGATCTGAGAACTGAATTCGGCATCGGATTGTGCAATATCACCAAGTGTTGTACGAAGGTTTGTCCGGAAGGCATCACGATTACCGACAACGCCATCATCCCGCTCAAGGAGCGCGTTGTCGATCGCTTCTTCGACCCGCTCTCGAAGTTGTTCAGAGTTTTCACCGGCACAAAGGCCTAGGAGATTTCTATGCAATTCGAACTGAAATCCATCTCCGTGCAAAGTATCCCCAAAGCGCTGGCTAAGGTGGAGCGCTATCGGCTCTTGAATGAGCCCATTCTTGCCGAAAGCATTTGCCTCGATATCCTGGCGATCGTGCCCGACCACCAGCAGGCGTTGATCTCACTGCTTCTGGCGCGCACCGATCAATTCCCATCGCAACTGCCAGCCAACGCAGCTCATGAGGTTCTCGCCAGAATTCAGGGTGACTACGAACGAGCGTATTACGCCGGCATCATTTGGGAGCGTGTCGGGCACAATCGAATTCGCCAGGGTGGCAGTGGAGGAGGAGCGTCCGCCTATCATGCCCTGCGAGAAGCGATGGCTCACTATGAGAAAGCTATCGATATTGCTTCTCCTAGAAACGACGATGCCATTCTGCGATGGAATACTTGTGCGCGCGTGATCATGCAGAACCCGGAAGTCCGCCCGTCGCCCGACGAGGATCCTAGACAAGCGTGGGTGCGAGACGAAGCGGGTTCGAGGATCGCGGACGCTTAGCCGCGGGCAAGCGCACAGGACCGCATTGACACCCTACAGAAACTGGCGTAACTTGGCTGACACTCCAAGAAAATCAGTGGTCGCCGCGCAGTCTGCGCGACGTTCCTTTCACTCTTCAACGCCAACGAAAGGAGCGCATCCTATGTATACGAGAGTAGTCGAAATCACCAGCAAATCCGGAAAAGCACTCGAACTCTGCAACATTATTGAAGAGAAGGTCATTCCGGTCTTGAGGAAGCAGACCGGCTTCGTGGACGAGACCGTTCTCGTGTCGGATACAGAACCTAATCGGGTCCTCGGACTCAGCTTCTGGAACAGCAAAGAGGACGCCCAGCGCTACCATCGGGAGCAATACACACAGATCCACGAGACCCTGAAGCACCTGCTGGAGACCGAACCCGTCATCAGGACGTTCGATGTCCAGTCCTCAACTACCCGCCAAATCACTGCACGAAAGGCTGCCTAAGTGCTCCCGCACGTAAGCGGACTTGTGCATTGTCCTGTCATCGAACACGGCAGTAGGTTGCTTGACGTACGAACGCCGGCATGGTATTACATTTATAAGAATGTAATGGAGACAACGATGGAATCCGCAATCACCGTCAAGGGGCAGGCCACCATCCCGAAGTCTATCCGCGAACATCTTGGGCTGCAGCCGGGGGATCGGGTGAAGTTTTTCGTGCATCCCGATGGCAGCGTGGTCTTGTTGCCGAAACTCTCTGCTTCGGCGGTACGAGGTATCGTTAAATCCCGGAATCCGCGGCCGGTGACCACCGAACAAATGACCGCAGCGGTTGCCGAGAGTGCTCTGAGCCGGAATCCACGGCGACGACACAGATGATCGGGCTCGATACCAATATCCTAGTACGCTATCTCACCCAGGACGACCCAGTACAATCAGCCAAGGCGACGGAGCTTCTTGAGCGTCGCTTGACAGAGAAGAATCCAGGGTTTGTCAGCATCGTAGCTATGGTCGAAACCGCATGGGTGCTCGATCGCGCTTACTTCTTAACTGCTCAGGAAATCGCAGGCGCTATCGAAAGGCTCTTACAGGTTGACGTTCTGGCGATCGAAAACGAGCAGGAAGTCTTCATTGCGATGGTTGTTCTAAAACAGGGACACGGATCATTTGCGGATGCCCTGATTGCAGAGCTCGGTGCTCGGGTGGGTTGTACTCGCACCCTCACATTCGACCGAAAGGCGACGCGCCTACCCAGCTTCGAACCTGCCTGATCGCCCCATCTCGGACAGGCTCCGCCACGGTGGTTCATTGCTGGAGATATACCACTCCTTTTACGGACAACAGCTGCGCGGGCAGCACTGCTCCTGATACTTCCGCAGTCGGCAACGGCAAACAGAGAAAGGCAAGGAGCTGACAGAGAGCCGCACGACTATCGCGGGAGACCGTTTTATAGAGAATGGTTCTATGGCGCGGTGAGGGCTGTAGGGGTCGTATACTGGAGCGCCTTTACATCGATAACTGCTTGCCTTTAACGGTGGAATTATTTTATCAGCTTGCCTTTTTCATTCTGAGCTGCAAGGCCATCT
>JASHRB010000353.1 GCA_030037575.1 Candidatus Sulfotelmatobacter sp.
CCAGTGGGGATTTCGCGATCGCGAGCGCACTCTGGAAAAACCTCCGGGAATATTTCGAATCGCGGTCATTGGCGACTCCATGGTCGAGGCGGTCCACGTCCACCCCGAGCAAGTGATCAACATTCAAATGGAAGACCTCCTTCATCAGAAGGGATATAAGAATATCGAAGTGCTGGCGTTTGGCATCGGCGGCATCGGCACCACCCAGGAATGGATTCTTTATCAACAAAAGGTTCGGCAATTTCACCCCGACTTGGTTCTGGTGATGTTCTCGGAGAACGACATTATGAACAACTCGTCGACTCTCCAGAATGCCTATTACGGAATCCATACCTGGTATTGCCCGTATTACGATTTGCGGCCCGACGGTTCGCTCGCCTTCCGTCCGGTCGAACCCATGTTCTTACGTCCCGTCCGCATGTGGCTGGAAAATCATTCGCTCATGATGTACTACGGCGAGCGGTTCTGGTTCGATGTGGATTACGGCTGGGGCACGTGGAGAGGCATTCCTTTGGTCTTCGGCGCTTTCGGCGACGACCCTCTGGATCCGGATTGGCAAAACGCCTGGACCATCACGGAAAAAGTTATGGCTAGGATGAGAGACGAGGTCAATGCCGACGGCGCGAAATTTATGGTGATGGTCTGGGCCACTCAGTTTGATCTTTATCCCGACGTGAAAAAAAGGGCGAAACAGGAATTCGGCTTGGTGCCGCCGGGTTTCAACCCGCCCAAGTACAATGAGCGGCTGCAGGCCTTAGTGAGCCGCGACAACATACCTGCGGCCTTTCTGGCGCCCTACATGCAGGCTTATCGCGACGCAAACCACCTACAGCCCCCGTACTTCTCCCTCGCCTGTGACCCTCATTACAGTCCGCTGGGCCATCGGGTGAGCGCGGAAGCGGTGGTGGACATCCTGCAACGGAAGCAGTTGTTGCCGCCGCTCTAGCCGCCGGAATACGAGCGTCTTGGGGGGAAGAAAACGAAAGATGCGCATCCTAGGGTTGTCCTCGTTTAGGCACGACACAGCCGCCGCCCTTCTCGAAGACGGGCGAATCGTCGCCGCCATCGAGAATGACAAGGTTGCGCGTTCCCGCACGCGCGGGTTGCCGGAGGGCGCCATTCGTTTTTGTTTCACCGCTGCGTCGGTGAAGTGGGAGGCGATTGACCTGATCGCAGTCGCCACCCAACCGCTGAAAGCCTGGCTGCGCCGGTCGGGGTTGCGCGCCCGCCGGGCCTTGTTGGCCCCGGTTGCCAGCGCCTACTACGAGGCCAATGAATTGAGCGCCCTGGCGCGTAGTTTGAACGACCTGCGCGTGTTGCGCAAACATTCGGGGAACGCACCGCAAAAAGTTCTTAACTTCGATGAACATCTTTGCCATGCGGCCAGCGCATTTTTCCCTTCCGGCTTCGACCGGGCGCTGATCATAGTTCTCGATGAGGACGGAGACGGCAATTCTGGAACGGTGGCCGTTGGGGAAGCAACTCGCATCCACCCCGTTCACCGTTTCCGTTTCCCGCATTCCTTGGCATGGCTGTACAGCCAGGTTACAGACATGGCCGGATTCGTGCCGCATCAGGAAGAGCACAAAGCCCAATGGCTCAGCCTTGAAGGCTCCCCGGTTTTCAAGCCCGTCTTCCTCAAAATGCTGCGCGGCTCGCGAGGATTGGCTCCGCATTTAGACTACAGTTATTTCAATCGCGGCCTTGCGCAACGCCTGGCATTTTCACCCAAGTTCTATGCTGAGACTGGCTTGTCTTCAGATCCTTCGAAATTAACGGATGACGAACGTCGATCCCTCGCCAGCAGCGTCCAGCAAGCCTGTGTGGAAGTGGTGACGGACCTGGTTGAACATTTCCGAAAAACTGAAAACCTCAGCCAGGCGTGCTTCGCAGGGGGCCTGTTTCAAAACCCGCTGTTGGTAGCCGCATTAGAAAAAAACTTAAATCCTCAGCAAATCTTCGTCCCTCCGGCGCCCGGCAATGCGGGCACCGCGTTGGGTTCAGCTTTTCTGGCATGGCACCGAGCGCAGAATTCTACCCGAACTCCGGTGCAATTCAGTGTTTATTGCGGGCCACGATTTACTTCGCAGGAGACCAAAGAGGTTCTGGACAACTGCAAGGCGCGCTACGCCGTGCAAGTTACCGAAGACCGCAAGATCGACGCCGCCACCCAACTGCTGCTCGATGGCAAGATTGTGGGCTGGTTTCAAGGCGCCGCCGAGTTTGGTCCCCGCGCCCTCGGTAATCGCAGTGTTGTGGCCTCCCCATGGGCGCCCTTTGTAAAAGAAAACTTGAATGACTTCATCAAGCATCGCGAGTGGTTCCGGCCCTTCGCGCTCTCGGTCACCGAAGAAGATTGTGATCGATACTTTGAAGCTTCCCGCCAATGCCGGGTCATGAACTCGATGGCCCGGGTGCGGCCAGACCAAGATTGTTTGCCCGAATGTTTTATGCTGCCAAACGGCCAGGTACGCCTGCATATTGTGGAACAGCAAACCAACCCTTTATTCTGGCGCCTGCTGAAACATTTCGGTCAGCGGGCTCCGGCTCCCATCCTGGTGAACACTTCGTTTAATCTGTTTGGTGAGCCTCTGGTCCTAAGCCCTCGGGACGCGGCACGCAGCTATTTCTGCTCGGGACTCGACGCCCTGGTCGTCCACAATTTCGTTTTGTCCAAAGCTGCGACCCGAATGTTTTTTCCCAACCTGCCGTCTAAAAGTGAAGAGGAGAAAAAGCAGACGCTTCTTTCCTCCAGCGCGCCGACAATCGGGAGCTAAGGAGATTTGATGGATAGGCAAATCAGCGCGGTACAAGCCATCGTCGACCGGATGTTCGCTCCCGGCGATCGCGTACGCATTTTGGAGGCGGGCTGTGGCTCGCGCAGTTTCCTTCGGTTCGGGCCGGCCGCCTACATCGCCGGCATCGACATCTCGAAAGAGCAGCTCCAGAAAAATACCCTGCTCCAGGAAAAGATTGAGGGCGATATCCAGACCTTTCCTCTTCCGCCGGCTTCGTTCGATATCGTCATTTGCTGGGACGTGCTCGAACATTTACCCCGCCCCGAACAAGCCCTGAATAATTTCCTGCACGCTCTGCGCCCTGGAGGACTGATCGTGCTGGGCGCTCCGGTGCTAACCTCGCTGAAAGGCTTGGTCACCAAATACACGCCCCATTGGCTCCATGTGCTGCTTTACCGTAAACTCATCGGCAATCCGCTGGCGGGCACTCCCGGATATGGGCCGTTCAAAACATTCCTAAAGACGTCAATGTCCCCGCGATCCATCTACCGCTTCGCCGACGATAACCGTCTGGGCATCGAGTTCTTCGAAGCCTATGAAGGATTGATGCAACAGACCGCGCTCCGGAAGTATCGCCTCGCGGGCATCGCATTCCGGGCAGTCGCACCCCTGGTGAAGCTGCTCAGTTTCGGCAGCATCGATCCCCGCAAGACGGACTATGTCGCCGTCCTGCGCAAGCCCAGAGCAGAGCATGATCCGGAGCCGCGGGTAGAGTACGCCCTCAGCGCACAATCATCCGAAAGGTGCTGAAGTCGTTACATGAATAAGAAAAAAGTTGTCGTGATTGGCCTCGACGGCTTGGAGCCTTCGATCCTGGAGTCCATGCTGGAACGCGCCGAATTGCCCAATCTGGCCAAACTGCGCGGGCTTGGCCATTACGGAAGAATCCAGACTACCTATCCGGCGCAAACTCCCGTTGCCTGGTCGTCATTTGCGACCGGAACGAATCCGGGTGGCCACGGGATTTTCGATTTTATCCGCCGCGACCCCAGCAACTATCAGCCCGACCTCGCCCTCAGCGAATTCTTGCCGCCCAAAAACGTGCTTTCTCCCCCGCGCGTGGTCAGCCTCCGCCACGGTGTGCCCATTTGGAAAGTGCTCACAGAAGCGGGTGTTTCGAGCACCATCCTGCGTTGCCCTTGCACCTTTCCTCCAGACACGGACTGCGGCAAAATCCTCGCCGGGGTCGGCGTTCCCGACCTGCGGGGCGGCCAGGGCACCGGCACCTTCTATACCCAGGATGCTACCGTCTCGGCAAAAGAGCACGAACAGGTTGTCCATCTGCAGACGGGCGATGAGTCGAAGAGCTATGTAATCGGGCCGCGTAACGCGCGTGGCAAGCCGGTCAGCGACCTCACCAGTGAAATCAAGATTCGCGTGGATCGCTCCGCCCGGAAGCTGCTGATCGAAACCAACGGCGTCCCGGCCAGTATTGCGGTCGGTGAAAAACAATGGAGTCCCTGGATACGGGTGAAGTTCAAGCTTTCCGTCTTGCAATCTTTCTCCGGATTGCTGCGCTTCTACGTCAAAGCGCTTTCCCCGCTTCTGGAGTTTTATGCATCGCCGGTAAACTTTGATCCGTCGGCTCCGCTGTTTCCCATCTCCTCCCCGGCGACTTATGCCAAAGAACTTTCGGAAAAAATCGGACTCTTCGCTACCCTCGGTATGGCGGAGGATCACGACGGCCACAACAACAACCGCTTGGATGAAGACGCTTACCAGGTGCAGTGCGAGGCGGTCTTTGAGGAACGGGAAAAAATGATGTGGTTCGAACTGGAGCGCCTTTCCGAGGGATTTTTCTTCACTCTCTTCGACACGCCTGACCGTCTCCAGCATATGTTCTGGCGATTCATCGATCCTCATCATCCCCTGTACGATCCCGATGTCGCCGCTCATTACGGCGACCGCATTGCCAATCTGTACCGGCGCTGCGATCGCTTGCTCGGCCGCGTCTGGGAAAAGGTCGATGAGCACACCCTGTTGATTGTCCTCTCCGACCACGGATTTAATTCTTTTCGTCGCGCTTTCGATAGCAACACCTGGCTTTGGCAACA
>JASHRB010000354.1 GCA_030037575.1 Candidatus Sulfotelmatobacter sp.
GAAGCGAGGAGCAAGGCGAGAAAAACGATCGTGCCACGCTTCCTTTTCTGCATGCGTAATATCTGCAACAGCAGCAGCGGCAACAACGAACTGGCCAATAACTCCGCAAACGCGCTTCTCCAATAAACGATGACAAGGTGATAGGGATTGACCGCGTACAATACAGCGGCAAAAGTCGCATCGCCGAGGCTGAACCATCGCCTCGCCAGAAAAAACATCGACACGCCCGCCAAAACGAGAGCGACCCAGATATAGACGGTTGCCACGAGCGTCCAGGGGAGAATGGCGCTCAAAGCCGCGCCCAGACTCCACGAAACCGGAGGATAAAAAATGAACCTCGGCTCGCCATAGCCAAAGTTTGCCAGGCCGGCCCATCGCGGGAACCAGATGGCTTGTCTCCATTGCGAGAGAACTTCGAGCCACGAATACAAGTGGAATTCGACATCGTGACCGGAAGGCGTGCCCAGAAAAAGGAATGGAATCTCCACGGCGAGTGCCGCCGCCGACATCAGCAATAGAGGCTTCCACAGAACGCTCGAAGGCGCTTCACGGGTCACGCTTGTTAGCGAAGCTGAGGGACCATGTACGCCAGGTTTTGTCGTTGCCCCCAGGCTTGCGCACCAACCCTTTCTAGGAACTGCAGAATTTGGTTTTCGTCTTCTCACATGGTTCAACAGTCGGAGAGGTCGACACAGCGCCAACCGAGCAATTTCGCTGAGTGACTCAGCGGGGAAGTCCTCCGCCACAGAATTTACTCAAATTTAATCCTGCTGAAACGACCGCGAAACAGCCGTGAATTAATTTACTCGCAATTGGGGTGGAACAGAACCGGGACTTGAGGAACCCGTGGCTGAGACGGGGCGCGGGTTCTTCAGCTCCTTGCGGTTGTTTGTTGGGGATTCCCTGCGGGACTGAAGAAAATCCTATGTTGCGACGCTTTCGCCAGAGCGCTGACAACGCAGTTCGCAGAGAAAATCATCTTGTTGGAGTTGAGGACCACGCCGCAACAACTCCAGCAAAGGATCTTCCAGTTCATCGCCAAGTTCGGCCGGACGTTCGAACTGCTTGAGGTCGGCGGTGAGCGCGCGAGGGGAAACGCTCAATTCGAGCATCGATTCCGGGCAGCCGCGCAGAAAGCTGATCAGATTCGCCACTTGAGCCCGCTGTTCTTCAGTGCGCGAAGGAAACTCCACGCCCATGCCATGACCCGGATGCGTGACCCGCACCATACCTTCCGTGTGAACAGCCATGTCCTTGGTTCGCAGGCAGAGATCGACCATGGCGCGCTCGGGAAAAGGCGAATCGCTTTCCACATAGCAACCACCAAGACTGAGGTCGGTCAGTTTGCAGTGCGGAACCGTATCATCCTGTCCCTCGCCGAGAGCGAAGACCGCAGCCTTCAACCAATCGTGAAGCCGGGATTTCACGGATTCCTCGAGATCCAGAAAGTGCACACCGGTTTGACCATTAGGATTTGCCCACGCCACCTGTCCAAAGGCCTGAACCTCAAAAGCTCCGTCGGGCAACTGAAAACGAAAATTGAGTAAGGATCCTGTAGCCTGGGGCTCGGCGGCGAGCACTTCCATTCCCGTCTCGCTGAGATCGATGAGAATGCCTTCCATCTTCCGTGCGTCTGGCAACGTCAGTTCTACCGGAGCTTGCACGGGAACGCGCTGCGCCCGCCGGCGTTCGCGATTGAGGAGAGCAGCCACGGCTCGCAGACCGGCTTGAGCTTTTTCCTCGGACAGCGGCTTATATAAGATGAAATGCGCGCCGTTGCTGAGGATATCTCTGGCCTTGCCCGTGTCACTGACCAGTGCGACCGTGATTGGTGGATGCGCCGAATTCAGCTTTCGCGCCTCTTGCAGGACTTCAGTTGCGGCCCCAGCATCCCCAAAGTCGACGACTAGTGCATCGAACCTCTGCTGTTGCAAGCGGTCGACAGCCGTACCTACGTCGCTGAAGCGCTCCACGGCGATTCCGAAAGCCGCCAAAGTCCGGCTTAGAGTTTCGCAAGCACCATCGTCACCGGAAACCAGCAATGCCAGCAAAGTCATAAAAGATTCCGAATCCTGCGGAGGCGCGATTACGGCCAGCGTGGCGCGCTAGGCTTGGAGGCCTTGGCAGCGCCGACGCCCGCACCGGCGGAGCCGGCCTTCGCCGCCATCGCGTCGGCGGTAATCTCTTCGCCCTCCATCAGCACCGCATTGTCGTCGTCATCGTTTTCGGCGAGCAAGGGAGCCACTTCGCGCAGCTTTTCGGCCGCCTGCTGGAGCATCTCGATCTGCTTTCCCAGTTGAGCGTACTTGGTCTGCTTCTGGCGCAATACCTCGTGAATATCCTTCATACAACCCCCTTCGGAGAATGTAAGGAGGCTAGCTAGAGGGGTCAACGGTAATCCCAGCTGGAGCGTTACTGCGGTAATCGCAAGTGCCGAAATATTGAAACAGCTTCGGGAAAAACAAAAGCCCCGCTTTGCAGCGGGGCCACCAGGGGATGGAATTCGATCAAGCCTTAAACTTCTTGCGAACCACTCCCGCCAAACCAACCAGTCCGGTTCCCAGCAGGGCAAGTGTGCCCGGTTCCGGAGTAACTGTGATATCAGTATTACCGCTCGCCAGAGAGACCGAACCCTGAAATCCATTGGGACCGGTACTGATCGTGAGTTGAGCAGTTCCTCCGCTCACCTTAACCCCATTATACCAAGTGCCGGAAATCGCCCCATATAAGATGTAATTGATTGTTCCGCTAGCACCAATGGTGCCTTCCGGCGTCCACGTGGTGTCGCCGCTGAATGTACCCCGAAAAATCACGCCGTCGGGCAGGCCGCCGGTGCCGTTGCTCGTGATCGTAAAAGTCCCTCCGGGGCCGAATACCGCGCCGGTGGTGACGTTTCCCGAAATCAAGCTGCCGGTGGTGAAGGCCACGCTGCCCAGCGAGCCCTGAACTAAACCCATACCGTTGAATCCGGCGACCTGCGTTAGTTCCGAACCTGTGAGACTCAAGCCACTGGCGTTTCCTGCGAGCGTGCCGCCGGAATTGCCGAAATCGATATCGTTTGCGAACGCGGCCAAAGGCAATGCCAAGGCCAGCAAAGCCATCCATACTATCCGCTTCATGGTCTACTCCTCACTTTCAGGAAAGCGCTTACGTTATTAGTAGAGGCCTTGGGCCTCCGCCTAAGGAACCCACCCACTTATCCGCATGGGACTCAAATGCACCCTGCGGTTACCCAAACAGAACAGCCCGAAAACCGGTTATTCACGGCATACTTGACTTGCATCTCCCAAAACTCGCCCAACGCGCGCGCATTGCAAATTGCCGCACGGTAAATACGCGTTGCGCTGGCAATAGATGCAAACGTCCACCGCAAGGTTGTTTGTCTTCCGAGATCTCGGATCCATAGTGCAACCGCATATGAAGTTTACTCAGTAACAGTGGGGCCCGCAATGAGATTTCGCAATGAGTAGTGCAGAATGGACCACAACGGTCCTAAGGTTTTCCCTGTAGGAAGGAAGCCTTCAACCCCCCGATGGACGGCCAATTCCGGAGCCGAGAGCAACTCCTAGGAAGGTTTTCGGTTTGCCGCCGCCGACGCATCGAGGCCGGCTCCGATGAGATCCCGAAGCCGGTGGGAAAGATTTGTCGCCAAAGAACGGTAAAAGCGCGAGCCCAGGTGAGGGAACAGCTCGAATAAGCCCTGCAGCGTCAGACGATCAAGATGATAGGCTTCGAGCTCTTCCTCGGCGATGACGTTTACGCTGGCCGGAGCGTCCTCGAGAAAAGACATTTCGCCGCAGATCTCTCCGGGCCCGATCGTTGGAATGCCAGACTGCGACAGAATGTGAACCCTGGCCTTTCCCTTGAGCAGCAAATAAACACCGTTTGCCTTCTGGCCTTTTTGAACTACAACATCTCCCTTTTTGAAGCGGACACGTTGCGCCTTGTCGGCTAAAAGGGTGAAGTCGTTCATCGTCAGGTACGACAAACCCTTCTTTGCAGATGAAAGTGTCAGAACTTCGTGCTCGTTCACTTTGGACATTGTGGCGCGTCCACTCCCGGAGATCTGCCTCCGTAAGTATTCAGAAGAGAGTGAAAAGAAACAACAGGGCAGGACAAGAGTAGCAGAAAAACGACTCCAATTCCGAAGGATGGGAACAATCGATAGAACACGGCGGTAATAGCAAGGTTGAAATTTTCCTTGAAAGCAGAGAATGGCGCGCCCTGAGAGATTCGAACTCCCGACCTTCTGGTTCGTAGCCAGACGCTCTATCCAGCTGAGCTAAGGGCGCGGATTATACTGCGAAGGTGAGCCAGTGCAAGAATTATAGCGGAGCTTTCTCAGAATCGTGAAACTTCGACCGCAGGTTTTTTCAGTCGCGCGCAGTGGCGCTCCTTGCCACTTCTTCGCGCGACTGTTTCGCAGCTCATCCCGCCCGTTCCAAGATGTATCGTCTCCCGAAGTAAATCTTTCCTGACCGAGAGAAATTCCTACCAGGCGATTCCTAATGCCGGACCTCTGTTTTGAGCAACTTAGAGAACGGCAAACCATATGCTCTAGCAGACGGCAGACGAAGTGGCGCGCAACGGGGCGCTCCAAGAAGAACTTCGGCCAGAGGTTTTCTTGGACGCCCCTTTGCATTGGACCCGAAAGCAGTTGCCCATCGAGCATTTACCCTAGACTAGACCTAAAGGTTTGGAAAACTCGCAATTGATCGACACTCTGACTAGAATCCTCGAAAGCGTTTTCGCAGAATATACCGCTTAGGCCAGGGCGAGTGCTTCGCGTACATCGATGCCCGCCTGGCGGAGGAGTTTTGCCACCGCATCGGCCTTCAGCCGTGAAGCATCAAACGACACACGGACTGTGCGTTCGCTATGGTTGAACTGCACCTGCTGCACTCCGTAGACTTCGCGCATTCCGTCGATCGCTCGCAGTTCGCTTTCTCCGGGCGTTGCGCCATAACGAAAAACCAGTTCCAGATAAGTCATAGATAGCCTTTGCTCCGGACCGAATTCTCGATGATCTTTACCAAGATCATGCGGCTTCGCCTTTGACTTGCACTCCCGCCCATTTTTCCAGCAGGCTCAAAGTTGCTGCATAGTCGAGATCGCGGTGCCCGTCTTCGGTCGCCATCTCGTAGATTTCTTCCACAGTTTCAAGGCCGGGCAGCTTCACCCGGGCTTCTTTTGCGGCATCGAGCGCCAGCAGAATATCCTTATGCATGAGACGCAAGGGAAAATTGGCGGTGAAATCGTGCTGTAGTACGAAGGGGGCCTTGTACTCCACCACGCCCGAACGCACCATCGTGACCTCGATGAGAGAGACCAATTGTCGGGCGTCGACCCCGAGTTTGGTGGCCAGGGTAAGCGCCTCGGCGAAACCTTCGAAAATCAAAGCGATTTGAAGGTTCATCGCCAGCTTGGTCGCCTGTCCCTTGCCGATTGGTCCCATGCGGAAAATCTTCTTTCCCATCGCGGCAAACAGCGGACCTAATCGATCGAGCGTGACTTCATCCCCGCCAACCATGAAGATCAGTGTGCCATTCGCCGCGCCAATTTTCGATCCGGTCATCGGGGCATCAACGTAGGCCGCGCCTTTGCTGCGCACGCGCTCGGCAAACTTCACGGTCGCGGATGGAGAAATCGTGCTTGAATCAGCGATGATCATGCCTTCCAACAACGACTGCTCAACCCCATCGGGGCCGAATAAAATCGTCTCCACGGCCGCCGTATCGGAAACGCACAACCAAACGACTTCTGCTCCCTGTGTCGCCGCTGCCGGAGTGGGCGCGACGCCGGCGCCTTCGACGAGCTTACCGGGAGTGCGATTCCAAACGGTCACTTCATGGCCTGCTCTTACTAGATTGGTCGCCATGGCATGACCCATAATTCCCAGACCCAAGAAAGCAACGCGCATAGTCGAACTTCACCTCGCAGAGACGGTCATTTGCGATTAGATATGAGGGCTACGCAGAGGTCAAGCAGATCGCCAGCCGATGGGCGCTTTGCGCGAATTTTCACTGGCAATCGAGCAACGCTGTGGTGGCGGGAGCGCCAAAAGTATGGCCTTGTCCGCTTTGCGCGGAAGGCTTAGACGGTCACGGCTAAGGTCGGACGCGGTGCGGCTCGCCGATGCTCCCGCGCGACCGTCTTCGACCTGAAAGTGCGACCGGGTATAATCTCGCCGGGTTGAGACTGGAAACAATGACCGGAACTGAGTGGCTTTTAACATCCAATTAACAGGATTTTGCTAACGTAGAGGAGCATGGCCGACCCTGCCTTACAGCGATCTGATACGCCCTTCTCGCAACCCGCTGAAACGAAGCTGGTTAGCAGGGCGGGTCCGGTACCCGTGGTGGCTTCCTTCTTTGCCAGGGGCAAGAGCGGCGAAACCGCCGATCGCATCTTCAAAATTATCATCCTGCTCTGTGGCGTAGCTGTGCTGGCCACGTTGGCGTTGATTGTTTACGAACTGGTCCTGCGATCCGGACCCTCCTGGCGTACGTTTGGACTGAAGTTCTTCGCGGCTAGCGAGTGGGATCCGGTCAACGAGCAATTCGGTGCCCTGCCGTTCGTTTACGGAACTCTGGTTTCCTCGCTGCTTGCGCTTTTCATTGCTGTGCCGCTTTCCATTGGCGTAGCGGTTTTCACCACTGAGATGTGTCCCATTCCTTTGCGCGGCCCGCTATCGTTCTTCGTCGAGTTACTGGCTGCGATTCCCAGCGTGGTGTACGGACTATGGGCCATCTTTGTGCTCGTCCCGATCCTTAGCAACTACGCGGAACCTTTTCTCGCTAAAACGCTTGGCTGGACGGGCTTCTTCGACGGGCCGCCGTATGGCATCAGCATGTTGGCGGCGGGGATCATTCTTGCCATCATGATCATCCCGATCATTTCTTCAATCACGCGGGAAGTATTGATGGTTGTGCCCCGGCATCAGCGTGAAGCCGCACTCGCTCTCGGCGCTACCCGTTGGGAAATGATTCGCGTCGGGGTGCTGCGGAACGCACGTGCCGGAATAGTGGGCGGAATCATTCTTGGCCTCGGCCGTGCTCTCGGTGAAACTATGGCCGTAACCATGGTCATCGGAAACCGGCCGGAGATTTCAAAGTCTTTGTTCGCCCCCGGCTACACCATGGCAAGCGTGCTAGCCAACGAATTCAGCGAAGCGACGGGCGACGTTTATCTTTCCGCGCTGATCGAAATTGGCCTGGCGCTGTTCTTGGTGACCATCGTGGTCAATGCCTTAGCCAGATTGCTGGTGTGGACCGTCACGCGCGGCCAGCCTGCGAGCACACATGCCTGAGACCGCCAAAAAGTCTGAGCTTCACGCAGTTCCACCGATTGCCCTGCGGCGCCGGATTGTCGACCACCTGATGACCGCTGCATCGGTGGTAACAGTGATTCTGGTGCTGGCGCCGTTGTTTGCGATTTTTGCCTATCTCGTCTATCGCGGAGTAGGTTCGATTAACTGGGCGTTTCTCACGCAGACGCCGAAGCCGGTGGGCGAGACCGGAGGGGGCATGGCCAACGCGGTCGTGGGCTCGGCGCTCATTCTGGCGATTGCCAGCGTCATCGGTGTTCCGCTTGGCATCGGGGCGGGCATCTACCTGGCCGAGTTCGGACGTAACCGGTTCGGTGATGTAATCCGCTTTACCGCCGATGTGCTCAACGGCGTGCCCTCGATAGTGATCGGGATCGTAGCTTACGCAATCGTGGTTCTTTCGCAGCGCCATTTCTCTGCGCTGGCCGGGGGCGTGGCGCTGGCGATCATGATGATCCCAACCATTACCCGCACCACCGAGGAAATGCTTCTGCTGGTGCCGCAGGCCTTGCGCGAGGCGGCGTACGGCTTGGGTATTCCGCGCTGGCGGACCACTCTTTCGATCACTTTGCGCGCCGCGACTTCTGGCGTGATCACAGGAATAATGCTCGCGTTCGCTCGTGTCGCGGGCGAAACCGCGCCGCTGCTATTTACCGCGTTCGGCAACCAGTTTTGGAACCTGCGCATAAACCAGCCCACCGCCGCATTGTCGCTGCAAATTTTTAACTATGCAATTTCTCCCTATGATGAGTGGCACCGCCAAGCGTGGGCGGGAGCGTTGGTGTTGATTGTACTCATTGTCTCCGCGGTTGCAGCCGTGCGCGTCGCCGTGCGCCGTGGTACCTTCGGAGCAGCTTAGTTTTATGGGCGTTGGCATCCAGGTCGAACAGTTGAACGCGTGGTACGGCAAGACGCAGGCTTTGTACGATATCCGCCTGTCGGTTGCGGCGAACCATGCTACAGCCCTCATTGGACCTTCGGGCTGCGGCAAATCGACGTTCATCCGTTGCCTGAATCGCATGCACGAGACGATTCCGGATGCGCACGTGACGGGCAGCGTTCGCATCGGCGACATCGACGCTTACAACGGGACTTCACCCACGCAGCTCCGTCGGCGGGTTGGAATGGTGTTTCAAAAGCCGAATCCTTTTCCCACCATGTCGATTTACGACAACGTGGCATCCGGGCTAAAGCTGAACGGTTTCAGTGATCGGCACAAACTCGACGAAGTCGTGCATCGTTCCCTCGACTCTGCGGCCTTGTGGGATGAAGTGAAGGACCACATTCACAAGAAATCTGGCGCGAGCCTTTCCGGCGGTCAGCAGCAGCGGTTGTGCATCGCGCGAGCTCTAGCCGTGGAGCCCGAGGTTTTGCTGATGGATGAGCCCTGCTCGGCGCTCGATCCGATTTCTACGGGAAAAATCGAAGAATTGATCTTTCAGCTGAAGGAGCGGTATACCATCGTTATTGTTACGCATAATATGCAACAGGCCGCGCGCGTGGCCGAGTATACGGGATTCTTTTTGCTGGGCAAAATGATTGAATTCGATAAGACGGAAAAGATTTTCACCAAGCCGTCGGAAAAGAAGACGGAAGATTACATCACGGGGCGCTTTGGATAGCGGTTGGCAGCCGTAATGGAGTTTGAGCGGGGAACTGACCAAGAAGCAGGGAACCAGAAAGGTTTAGAGAATGCGCACGCGCTTTCAACAAGGGCTTGACGATCTCCGCCAAAAGCTGCTCCGCATGGGTGGATTGGCAGAGCAAGCGGTCGACCGAGCCCGCCAAGCCTATGTCGACCGCGATCTGAATCGTTGCCAGATGATTCTCGAAGGCGAAAGCCTGATCAACGACTCCGAGCGCGAGATCGACGAAGCCGCTTTCGATTTGCTGGCCATGCAGCAGCCCATGGCGGTTGACCTGCGTTTCATTCTTGCCGTGACAAAGATAAATTCCGATCTGGAGCGGGTAGGCGATCAGGCCGTAAATATCGCCGAGCGGGTCATGGACATGATCAATCTTCCGGTGGTTGATCTCCCGGTTGATATCGCTCGAATGGGCGCTGCGGTAAGCGCCATGGTGCGACGGTCACTGGAGTCGTTTATTGAAGCAAAAGTTGAACTCGCCCAGGCGGTACTGGAAATGGATAATGTTATCGACCGCATGAAGGACGATGCCTTCATACAGCTGGTAAAGACCATGAACCAGCGCCCGGAAAGCGTGCGCCAGGCGCTCGATGCGTTGCTTGTGGCGCGCAACCTGGAGCGCGTGGCCGACCACGCAACCAATATCGCCGAGGACGTAATTTTCTGGGTGCAAGGCTCGGATGTGCGCCACAATGTGAACGCCGAAGAACACGCCGAGCATCTGCCGGGTTCGCCGGGCCCGGCTCGAGCCTCGGGCGGGTTGGACTAGCTTTGCATTCCGCTCTTTGACCGGTCGCGACGCCTTTCGGAATATGGTTTGCGCTCTCCCTTTTTGACCCAAATTCCCGCTTCGGTTACGCTCATTTCTTCGATACATTCTTGAGCACCGAGTGCTTCATTTTCTGGCGGAGGCCCCGTGACCCGATTTGCCCGCGTTCTGTCAGTAGCAGCCCTGATCGTCCCGATCGCGCTTTCCAGTCAGAAAAAGGAAGGTGCCGGCACCGCCATCCCGCTGCCCAGCAGCAAAATGCTTACCGTGCCTTCGCCGGGCCGAATCGGGAACACTAACAGTTTTCCCGCGACGATCGGCATCAGTCCGGATGGCCGTTACGCCGCGCTGCTGAACGATGGCTACGGCACTCAGGAAACTTTGGCCACGCAGTCGATCGCCATTCTCGACCTCAAAACAAATCAACTTTCCGACTTTCCCGACAAGCGCTTTGGCGAAGATGTACATCAGAGCTATTTTCTCGGCTTGGTCTTCGGTTCCGACGGCCGGCATCTCTATGCTTCGGTCGGTTCGATCACGGATCCAACTGGACAAAAGCCCGGTGATACGGGCAATGGCATCGCCGTGTACCGATTTGCCGAAGGAAGGGTTTCGCCGCAGCGATTCCTTGCAATTCCGCCGCAACGGCTCGCGGAAGGAAAAGAAGTCGCCGCCCAACTGCAAAAAACTCCGCAGGGAACTGGGATTCCTTATCCCGCGGGGTTGGCTTTGATTCCGGGCAAAGAGCACGATCGCCTTCTTGTTGCCGACGATCTTTCCGACAACGTCGTTCTGCTCGACGTTGACAGCGGCAAAATCCTGCGGCGCTTCGACCTCAGCACGAAAGCGCTGGTGCCGTCTTCGTTTCCTTACACGGTAATTGCCACACGCGATGGCCGCCGCGCCTGGTGCAGCTTGTGGAACGCATCGCAGGTTGCGGAGCTCGATTTGGTCGGTGGCAAAGTGGTGCGCTGGATCAAATTGAAAGAGCCGGAAGATCCCACCGCTCCGGGTTCGCATCCGACGGCGATGCTGCTGAGCCGGGATGAAAAACAGCTATATGTGGCGCTCTCCAACATTGACGAAGTCTTCATCTTGTCAACCGTCGATCCGACTCTGTCGCTTGCATTCAAAACCACAATTCCCGCGCAGAAGTATTGGGGCAGCTATCCCGCAGCTCTGGCGCTGTCGCCGGACGGCAAGCAGTTGTTTGTGGCCGAGTCTTCGCTCGACTCGGTTGGGGTTTTTGGTGTATCGGTCTCAGGGTCCGGCGTTAAGACTGTGGGAGCACTTGGTTTCATCCCCACCGATTGGTATCCCAGCGCGCTTGCCATTCGCGGCGACGACTTGCTCATCGCTACCGCCAAAGGCCAAGGCTCACGGCCAAATGCTGAAATGGGCAAAACTCCCTGGGAAATCCACCATCACGAGCACCCCTACATTCCCACGCTGATTCGCGGATCAATTGCACGGCTCAATATTCCCTCGACTCTCGGCCAACTCGATGAACTCACGCGCGTCGTCGAGCACGACAATCTATTGAACGGCGATCCGGGCAAAATCCAGTTTGCCGGCGCCAGGGATCCCATCAAGCATGTGATCTATATCATCAAAGAGAACCGCACCTACGATCAGGTGCTCGGCGATCTCAGATCTGGGAACGGTGATCCTTCGCTTACGCTCTACGGCGCGGACGTCACTCCCAACGAACACCAACTGGCGTTGCAATTCGGCGTGCTCGATAATTTCTACGACAGCGGCGAAGTCTCGGGCGACGGGCATCTTTGGTCGACCGCCGCGATTGCTAGCGACTACAATGAAAGAACATGGCAGATCGCCTACCGTGGCAAGGAGCGTACGTACGATTTTCAAGGAACGGTCGCCGGCGAGTTTCCGCTCGACCACAATGAATCTGACATCGACGATCCCTCGACCGGATTCCTTTGGGATAATCTGGCCCGCAATGGTTTGACCTACCGCGATTACGGCGAATACGTGAACGCCGAATGGTGCAATAAAATTCGCACCGCCGCGTCTCCCAAGCAGAGGACTCCCTCGGGGGTCGAAGCACCGTGCCCACGCAGCGCTGTGAACCAGGGTGAAACGTTGGATTCAAACGTAGGCGATCCGCACGGCAGTGCAAGCCCCTGGCCGTGGGCCGTGCCGATGTTCAAGCGCGTAAAGGCTTCGAAGGCCCTGCTGCGTGACCACTTCGACGGGCTCTATCCTGATTTCAACACCGATTATCCCGACCAGCTTCGCGCCGATGAATTCCTGAACGAGTTCGCCGCCTACCAGCGCGCTCGAGAAGAGAACGAATCTCCTGAATATCAACTGCCCGCGTTCTTGCTGCTCTATTTTCCGGATGATCACACTGGGGGGACGCGCCCCGGTCATCCCCGCCCGGCGGCGTCCGTGGCTGATAATGACCTTGCTGTGGGGCGCGTGGTCGAAGCCGTTTCCCACAGTGTCTACTGGGATGACACCGCCATCTTCGTTCTCGAAGATGATGCCCAGGACGGCGGCGATCACGTTGACGCCCACCGCTCGATTGCATTTGCCATCAGCAAATACTCGCCGGGAAGCGCGGCTGAACCTTATGTCGAGCATCGCTTTTATACCACCGTCAACATGATTCATACGATGGAGATGCTGCTCGGCTTGCCGCCCATGAACCAGAACGACGCGTACGCTCCAGTGATGGGAGTCATGTTCTCGGGTACGGGCAATCAGCCTGCTTTTCGCGCGGACCGGCGCAATCTCAACAACGGTTTAATCTATGAGACCAATCGGAGCGATGCACCCGGAGCCAGCGATTCAGCGAAAATGGATTTCTCGCGGGCCGACGCAGCCGGAGCGGCAAAGCTGAACCAGGTTTTGTGGCGCGACCAAAAAGGCGATGCGCCCATGCCCGCCCCGAAACATGCGGTTATGGCCGCGGGTGACGACTAGAACGAACTCCAAGCGGAAGGGAAAATACACAAAAGAGCAGGAATCGCAAAGCGCGTCGGCAGCCGCTTGAGTTGTGCATGAAGTCGCCGGCGAGCGAGCCGGCCGGCGCTCCGCAGCGTGAAGCAGGTCTCGCAGACGTCGCCGCCACCGCAGCCGCCGGCAGCACCTCAAAACCGATGTAATCGCCCGGCGTGACGTGCCGGCTTGTTGCAACCGCGCTTGCCCTTACAGGACGCCGCAACTTTGCCCATCTTGGGCACGCGCTTTACACTGGATTGGTGAAGATTGCGCTCGCCCAGATCAATCCAACCGTAGGAGATTTCTCCGGCAATGCCTCCAAGATAATTAACTTTTCCCGCCGCGCACAGGCAAGCGGCGCTGGACTCGTTCTTTTTCCGGAACTGTCGGTTTGTGGTTATCCGCCGCGCGATCTGGTCGAGCGGCCATTTTTTGTCTCGCGCAATCGCGAAACCGCCGAGCAGATTGCGGCGGCCACCCGGGGCATTTCGGTGATTTGCGGCCTGGTTACGCCAGCACAATCGCAAACCGGAAAATCCGTGATGAATTCGGCGGCGCTTCTGATGGACGGCAAAATCGCGTTCGTGCAGTCCAAAATGCTTTTGCCGACGTACGATGTCTTTGACGAGATGCGCAATTTCGCCCCCGCCAAAAGCCAGGCCTTGTTTCCCCTCAGCGGGAACCAAGCGGCGCTCACCATCTGCGAGGACGCTTGGAACGACAAGTTGTTCTGGCCAAAGCGGCTGTACACGGTCGATCCCATCGAAGCTCTGATTCGCGCGGGCGGAAACCTGGTTCTGAATATCTCCGCATCGCCCTTTTGGATCGGCAAACGCGAGCTTCGCCGCGACATGCTGGCCTCGATTGCTCGCCAGCACAAGGTTCCGGTCGCGATGGTCAATCAGATCGGAGGCAACGACAGCTTGGTCTTCGATGGGTCTAGCTTTGTTTTGAACGCGGAGGGAACCGTCATCGCGCGGGCAAGTTCTTTCGAAGAGGACATGATTTACTTCGATTCCCAGTCGCTCAGCGGAGAACTGCACCCGCAGATCGAAGGAGAAGAGGCCAGTGTCTACGCCGCGTTGGTTTTGGGTACACGCGATTACATGCGGAAGTGCGGATTTCAGAAGGCCATTGTTGGGCTGAGCGGAGGAATCGATTCGGCTCTGACGGCGGTGATTGCCGCTGATGCCGTGGGCCCGCAGAATGTGATCGGCGTGGGCATGCCAGGACCGTATTCTTCTCCGGGCTCAATCGAAGATGCGCGCACGCTGGCCGTGAATCTCGGTGTTCGCTTCGAACTGCTATCCATAAACTGTGCCTACGAAGCATATCGAAAAACGTTGCAAAACGTCTTTGCGGGAAAGCAAGAAGACGTGACGGAGGAAAACATTCAATCGCGGGCGCGCGGAACATTGCTGATGGCGCTCTCGAATAAATTCGGAGCGATCGTGCTCTCCACCGGCAACAAGAGCGAACTCGGCGTCGGTTACTGTACACTTTATGGAGACATGGTGGGTGGCCTTGCAGTTATCTCCGATGTGCCCAAAACACTGGTGTACCGTTTAAGCCGCTATGTGAACTCGCGGCGTCCGGTTATTCCGCGGGCTACGCTCGAAAAGCCGCCGTCGGCGGAGTTGCGGCCCAACCAGCAGGATAGCGACTCCTTGCCACCCTACGAAATTCTCGATGCGGTACTCGAAGACTATGTGGAGGACGCACACTCGGCGGAGAGAATTGCCGTCGATCGTAGCTTCGATCCTGAACTGGTGCGCCGGGTGATTCGAATGGTGGACCGAGCGGAATACAAACGTCAGCAGGCGGCACCAGGCATTAAGATTTCTCCCAAGGCATTCGGCTATGGTCGGCGTTTTCCGATCGCGGCGAAGAACGAGGCTTGAAAGACCGCAAGACCGAAAAATCTTGCGAGCAATATTCCCGGCCTGATTCATCGAAAGGAAGACATGCGTATTGGTTCCATTTTCCTGGTCATTGTTGTGCTGAGCTCGAGTGGCATCGGACAAACTGCAAAATCGACGGGCAAGAACGTTTCGATACCCGTGGTGCTGCCTTCAGAAGCCACGGTCGACTCCTTCATGCAGCAAACCTTCGGCTACGAACCCCAGGTGAGTTGGAAGATCACCAGCATCAAGCCTGCGCCCGTGCCCGGTCTTGCACAGGTGGATGTCGTGCTTGCCAGCCCGCAGGGTCAGCAAATGAGCCGCTTCTACGTCACCGCGGACGGGGAGCATGCCGTGATCGGTGAGATTATTCCGTTTGGTGCGAAGCCCTTTGAAGCGGCGCGAAAAATACTCGACAAGGGCATTACCGGACCGGCCCGCGGGCCAAAAGATTCGCCCGTGACGATCGTGGAGTTTGGAGATCTCCAATGTCCCGCATGCAAAGCGGCACAGCCCGCGATTGAGGCGCTCGTTGCATCTGAGCCGAATGCCCGATTTGTCTTTCAGAATTTTCCGCTGGAGATGCACAACTGGGCCGCCAAGGGAGCGGCTTACGCCGATTGCGTGGGAAAAGCCTCGAACGATGCATTCTGGAAGTTCATCTCCAAAACCTACGAGAACCAGGCCGAGATTACGGCCGAAAATGTCGATGAAAAATTAACCGCCATCGCCGACGTATCGGGGGTGAGAGGGGTTGATATTGCAGCTTGCGCCACGACTCCCGCGGCCAGAGCCGATGTCGATGTTTCGCTAGCCCTGGGCAAGCAAGTGAATGTAACCGGCACGCCCACCCTTTTTATTAACGGACGCAGCATCGGCAACGTCGGTACCGTTCCCGCCGAAAGTTTGAAGGGGCTGGTGGATTTCGCCGCGAAAGAAGGGAAATAGGCGGAACTCGCAAACGTTGGAGAAATGGCGCAACACTGCCGGTGGCAACTAGTTTTGCCCGATCCAAATCTCCTTTGTAGCGAAGCCGTGTTTTGCCATGACATGCGGCGTGACCATGACGAGCAACTCGTCGTCTTCCTTCTGGCGAGTATTGTCGGTGAGAGCCAGATTGAGTCCGGGGATGTCTGCGACCGCGGGTATTCCGGCCATCGATTGCACGTCGTTGGTTGTGATCTCTCCGGCCACTACGGCCGGTTCACCGTCGCGCAAGCGGATGCTGCCGTGGTACTCCTGATTCGAAATCACGGGAATGCCATCCGAACTTTGTCCGGTCAGCGAGCGCAATTGCATTTCCAGGCTCAGACTGACTTCGCCATTTGCGTTCACCACCGGTTTCAATTTCAGGTTCAGTCCCAGGTCTTCGTAGCTGATTGAGGGAAATGGTGCGGTGTA
>JASHRB010000355.1 GCA_030037575.1 Candidatus Sulfotelmatobacter sp.
GTTTTTAGGAATCTACGACGGCCGCTCCCACCAGCTTACCTACAGCAACGGCGGCCACCTGCCGCCGATCCTCATCGGCGAAGACGGCAAAGTGCGCCGGCTGGAAGCCGGAGGCACGGTTGTCGGCCTCTTCGACAACACGACCTACGGCGAGGGCTCAATCGAAATGCACCCGGGCGAAATTTTCGTGGCTTACAGCGACGGCGTCACCGAGCCGGAGAACGAGTTCGGAGAATTCGGCGAAGATCGTCTCATCGATCTGGTGAGCGCGAACCGCCGCCTGCCCCTGGTGCAAATTAGGCAGACCGTCACCGCCGCGGTTGACGACTGGATCGGCGAACACGAGCAGCCGGATGACATCACGCTGGTGCTGGCCAGAGCGAGGTAGTGGGGGCGCGCCGCGACGGCAAAGGCTATTTTCCGAATGTGCCTTCTTTTCTCGGCAGCAGCGTTGCGTGCGAAGTCACGGCCATATTTTCCGCCATCCCTCCCAGAACCACCGGCCCGTACGGGGTGATCAGAATTCCGCGGCCGTCTCCGCGCAAATCATAAGTGTTATCGCCTAGCACCTCCCACTTGTGGCCGTGAACGTCGAACTGAAAAGTGACGCCGGAAACTTGGGCAGGTTGGCCGTCATAAGCAACGCCGCGGTAGTCATGCGGCGTTGCCGTTCCGCCGGAAAAAAATATCTCCTTATATTGATCCGATCCCCCGCTGGCGATTCCGAAGCGCGCCGGCCCGGGATGGGGCGGCAGCTTGCTCCACGCGATTTTGTCCGGATGTTTGCGGTCGATCTTTCCCAGCCAGCACTCGCTGGAAGCCACATATCGCGGCCCCCCGGCCGCGCCCGCTTGGGCGCCGTCGATCACCACAATGTTTCCGTCGGCCACCCCCCCGGCCTGACCGAATACCGGCGTGCCGGGAAACGGCGTGGCCTGGCTCCAGGAATTTTTCTGCACGTCATAAATCTGCACCTTATTCACCGGACCCGCGGCCGACCGCCCGCCGATCAAATAAACGTATCGATCCTCCATCACGCCCGCGATGGCGCTGTCAACGGCAAACGGAAGATCTTTGGCGCGCGACCACTCGTGCAAAGTCGCCTCGTAAACATTCACGTCAGAAACCTGCCGCTGGTTGCCCTGCTCATCGAGCATGAATCCGCCCATGAGCACGATTAATCTATTTCGAGCCGATGCCGCTGCGGCGTTTATGCGCCCCAGCACGCCGGGCACAGGATGCCCTTCGCTCCATTTCCCCGAAGATACGTGCATGATGTAAACCCGGGCGGTGACGTCGTCCCAGGTTTTTCGCGGCCCCACGCCCATCATGGAAAACAAATCCAACCCCTCGTGCAGACTGGCAACGGCATTGCCGGAAACGGCCGCCGGCATGGGAGTCAGCGCCCGCTGTTCCGCACCGGGCAGGGTCGCGGTCGACAAAAATAAGAGCGCAAGCGGCAGAGATTTTTTCATGGCAGAGAGAGCAACGCAGTCCGCCGTCGGCCTTCGCACCGGTTCGCTTCTTCAAGGCCGGCGGATGGTGCCGGGCGGAATGTTTTTGCTAAAACCACGTCTTTCGCCTGTACTCGCGATATTCATCTCCGAAGGCGGCTTCGAGCACTTGCGCTTCGCGGTGCGCGCGGATGGTTTGCCCCACCACAATAAAAACAAAAAGCAGCCACAGGCTTTGCCGGTGGAGCAGCAGCACGAACCCGGCCACCAGCGCCGAGCCAAACACATAAATCGGATTCCGAATCTTCGAATAAAGGCCGTGCGTGACCAAGCGATGCGCTTCCGGGCGAATGGCAAACGCTGAGCCCAGTTGATAGCGGGCCGTCGCAATTCCGGCCATGCCCGCCAGCATCAGCACCAAGCCGAAGTATCGCTGCCCATCCCAAGTGCCTTTGCGCAGCTCGACCACCCACAGAAGCAGGGCGGCCGCTGCCATGATCTGGGCAACCGTAATGGCGAAATGCGTAGGTCGCTGCGTAACTTCGCCGCCTCCCTTTTAGCTTTGGCGCGCTCTCCCCTGCTTCGCTCCGGCTTATGCGAGCAAACCCTGGCGCGCCGCATGAATGAAGTCAGTGTACGCCGGCTCCTTCCCTTCGGCGCGCATCTGGGCGGCGATTTGCCCGCGATGGTAAGCCGAATGCAGAATCACGTGCGTCGCAATCTGTTCCACGCTGCTCGTCCACGGTTCGCCCCTGGTGTTCTTGTACAAAACTTTGTCGGCGAGCTGCGACGGGGAAAGCTGCTCCATGTATTCGTGCCAGAGTTCCGCGATTTCCTCCATCTGTGCGGCGCATTGCTCAAGCGAAGACTCCGGCCACACCGGCAGGCTCTGCGGCTGTTGTTTGATTCGCTCGAGCCATAAGCGCTCGGCGGAGAGAATATGAGCCAGCAATCGTAGCGATCGAGCGGAAGGTTGCGCGGCCCGCTTCAATCCGGCATAAACTTCACGATTCGCCCACCCATCGTAGACAAACTGGCGGCGCAGATGAGCCAGGAAATCCATAAGCGATGAATCCCCATCGAGCTGAATACGGACTTGAGCACACTCTAGTCTGACCGGCCGGCGATGTGCAACTGGGGTTGCATAGCGCCGTGTTAGGCGGGGGTCAACGCTCCACCGCCGAATTCATCCTCTTTTCACATTTGCCCGGTACACTGCCGACGATTCAGGATTGGGATATTCTGAAGCAGGAGAATGCGCCGCGAATTCTGCCCGTTACACCTTGCCTCGCCGAGCAACCCCGCCGGACGCAAGCGCACATCGCGATGCGGGCGAACGCGTTCAGGCCATGCCAACACCAGACCACGAAGCCGCGAAAAGAGCTCCACGCAGGCCGACCGGTTCGCTCGACGACCTTTCGCACACCGCGCTGAAAGCCTTCCTCATTGCCCGCGACGCGGCTTTCAATGTGCGCGATCTGCTCACGCAAAATTCGCGCATGGCTTTTCTGGCCATCAAAGAATGCGAGCAGGAGCTCGACGTCATCGAGCGCTATATCGACGACAAGCTGCCTGCCGCCATCACTCGCGTCAACGAGACCCGCGCCCGCCAGTTGCTGACCAGCTTGAAGTGTACGACTGACCTCGAGCGCATCGGCGACCTGGCAATGAGCGTGGCTTTGCGCGTACAGGCGCGCACCGAGAAAATGGCCGCCTTCGATGTGCGGCAGTTGGTGGAAATGTCGGGCATTCTACGGGAGATGCTCGATCTGGTTTATCACGGATTTCTCGAACTCGATCTCGAGGCCGCGCGTAAAGTTTTGCAAATGGATAAGGACATCGACCGCATTTGCCACGCGCTTTTTCAAAAACATCTTAGCGAACACTCGCCGCAAAATTTCGACGTGCTTCTCATGGCACAGGCGCTCGAGCGCGCGGGCGACCACACCACGAATCTCGCGGAAGATCTCTACAGCCTCATCGAAGGCCGGAGCTTGCGCCACCCCCCCAAAAAACGCGCCGCGACCTAACCGCCAAAAAGCTCAGCGGCGCGTGGCCGGAGGGCTGGGCGCCGCGGCTTCGGGCAGAGAACTCCGCTCACCCTGTCCCTGTCTCTCCGTCTGTAGTATGTTGATGTGTCGCGGATGACGCCTGTTCTCGCCCCGGCCGCGTGCAACCTTCATTCTCGCGTTTCCGTATTCTGAGAAACTCTGAGAAAGGCTGTTCAACCCGGTTCCTGGAAAGAGGTCACCATGTCTTTTCCAAAGGTTGTTTTTTGTGTCCTGCTGCCGACTCTGCCTGTCGCTCTGCTCGGCCAAAGGACAACCATCGAAGCCATCGCCGGATCGGCCGACGAAACTGCGGCTCCTAAGCTCGAACATTTCGATCCCACGCTCGTCGATCAAGCGCTCAATCCCTGCGACGACTTCTACAAATATTCCTGCAGCAAATGGATGGCCGCGAACCCCATCCCCGCCGATCAGGTCTATTGGTCTACGGGTAGCAACCTGGAGTTATGGAACGAGAACCTGTTGCGCGAAACCCTGGAAGCGAACAGCAAACCCGATCCCAATCGCACGCCCGTAGAACAGAAAATCGGAGATTATTGGACCGCCTGCACCGACGTCAGCGGCATCGAAGCGG
>JASHRB010000026.1 GCA_030037575.1 Candidatus Sulfotelmatobacter sp.
GGCCCGTCAGGCTTTGCAATTGCTGAGCAAGTTTCAACGGGCGGACGGCAAGATTCCTCACGAAATCTCTCAAAGTGCCAGCTTCACCGATTGGTTCAAGACTCCCTTCGCCTTCGCCTCCGCGGACGCTACTCCGCTGTTCATCATCGCCCTGAATGATTATGTAACGCACAGTGGCGACGTGGAATTCGCCCAACAGGAATGGGACAACCTGTGGAAAGCGTACGAGTTTCTCCGCTCCACCTACGACGCCCAAGGACTGGCGCAGAACCTTTCGGTGGGAACCGGATGGATCGAAGGAGGACCGCTTTATCCAGTCCGGAGTGAAATTTATCAGGCATCGCTGGGAGTGGAAGCCGCACGCGCACTTTCTCACACCGCTCACCTGCTGCATAAGGAGGATGTTTCCCAGGCGCTCGCGCAAACTTTCGCGAAAGAACAGCTGATCCTTGACAAGATATACTGGTCGCCGGAACACAAAATCTACGCTTACGCCTTCGATGCCCATAACAACCGGAGGGACGTGGCCAGCGTGCTGGCCACGGTTCCGATGTGGTTTGAGCAACTCGACGGGAATCAAGCTCGAAGCATGATTGAGGAGCTTGCCCGTCCCGACCAGCAGAGCGACTGGGGAATGCGGATTCTCTCTGCGCGCGACCCGAAATACGATCCAGGTGGATATCATTTCGGAACCGTATGGCCGCTATTCACCGGTTGGGCATCCGTCGGTGAATACCGGTATCATCGCCCCTTGCCCGCCTACTCGAACTTGCGAGCCAACGCTTTGCTGGCTTTGAATGGGTCGCTGGGCCACGTCGCCGAAGTTCTTTCGGGCGAATATTTTCAGACGCTGGCGACCGGGACTCCCCATCAGATTTGGTCCGCCGCCATGGTCGTCAATCCTCTGTTGGGCGGATTGCTGGGTTTGCAAGCGGACGCTATCCGTTGTCAGTTAAATTTCGTTCCTCACATTCCGGCGCACTGGAGTTGGTTCTCCGTCAACAATATCCGCGTCGGTGCCGTGTCGTTGAACATGAATTATGAGCGGGCGCCCGGCATGATCCGATTGGAGCTGCAGTCTGCGGGCGGCACGGGAAAGTGCTCTTTTCAATTCTCGCCGGGGTTGAGTCTACGCGCCAGGATCACTGGAGTTCGACTGAATGGACGGGCACACCCGTTTCACATTGAAGCCAACTCCTCGGATCAGCACGTAACCGTTAATATCCCGATCGCGGGTGAGCGAAACGCGATCGAAATGCGGATCAGGAATGATTTTGAGCTTGGCATTTCTCCGACTCTCCCAGCATTGGGAAGCACCAGCCACGGTTTGCGGGTCCTTTGCCAATCCTGGTCGCCAAAGAAGGAGACTCTAACCCTGCTACTGTCGGGAGCGAGCGGGGAGACGTATGAACTCTCGGCATGGAACCCGGCCGAGATCTCTTCCATCGAAGGGGCTGAACTGGAGGAGAGATCCAGCCAGCAAGCAAAAGTCCGGGTACAACTTCCGGCGAGCGCGCCCGGCGTTGATCCGCAGGGCACCGTCATCTTTCATTTTGCTGCGAGGTAAGTCCTTGATTTTGGCTCTAAACATTGTGGAGAGCGATGCGAAATGCCGCAAAACTTCAGATTGGTAGCTCTAGGGATCGTGACCGTCAGCCTGGTATGTTCTTCCTCCTTTTCCCAGCCGCAGAAAAGTCCGGTGCATGCCGAAGGCCACCCGTGGTGGCAAGACGCCGTATTCTATGAAGTCTATCCGCGGAGTTTTGCCGACAGCAACGGCGACGGTATCGGCGATCTAAAAGGGATCGAATCCAAGCTCGATTACCTGCAGCAACTCGGCGTGGACGCCATTTGGATCACTCCCTGCTATCCCTCGCCGCAAGTCGACTTCGGCTACGACGTTTCCGATTACGAGAACATCGACCCCATGTATGGGACTCTGGCCGATTTTGATCATCTGGTGGAGGCCGCGAAGAAGCGGCACATCCGCATCATCATGGACTTCGTCATCAACCATACTTCCGATCGGCATCCCTGGTTCCTGGATTCCAAGTCGTCGCGCACATCGGCGCATCGCGACTGGTACATCTGGCGGGACGGCCAAGCCGGCGGCCAACCTCCCAACAACTGGCTCTCCGGGTTTGGCGGGTCGGCCTGGAAGTTCGATCCAAACAGCGGCCAGTATTACTACCACTATTTTGCGACTGCGCAGCCGGACCTGAACTGGCGCAATCCGGCGGTGGAGAAAGCCATGTTCGACGTCACTCGGTTCTGGTACATGCACGGCGTCTCCGGATTTCGCCTGGACGCTGTCGATCTTTTGTTTGAGGATCCGAAGCTGCGCGACAATCCCATCCGGCCCGGCAAAGATGAAATGGGCGATCCGAATATGCTGAACCGATACAACGACAAGCTGCCGGAGAATCATCAGGTTCTCCGCCGCCTGCGAAGTGTGGCCGACGAAAGCGGCGCCGTTCTGCTGGGTGAGACCTATACCGACAGCGCCGCCGAGCTGAAGGAATATTATGGCGCTCACAACGACGAAATCCAGTTGCCCATGGATTTCATGTTCTGCACCGTCGACCAGCTTTCCGCGCCGGCATTCCGCAAGCAGATTGCGCTGGCGGAAGCTACCGGCGGTTGGCCGACTTATGTCATCGGCAACCATGATATGGCGCGATCCTATGTTCGCTATGGTGACGGCAAGCACAACGACCAGATCGCCAAGCTGATGGCGGCCATGTATCTGACACTGCGGGGCACACCGGTCATGTATTACGGAGAAGAGATCGGGATGGAGAACAATGACCCTAAGCGCAAGGCAGACGTGAAGGATCCAATGGGAATCACGGGGTGGCCGAAATACAAGGGGCGCGATGGAGAGCGCACTCCCATGCAATGGAACGACTCTGCCCACGCCGGATTCACAACCGGAACACCTTGGCTCCCAGTTCCCCTGAGCGCCCAGACGCACAACGTTGAGCGCGAATGGAATGACCGAAATTCCATTCTGCAGTTTTACCGGCAGTTGCTGCTGTTACATCATCGAAATCCCGCCCTCCGGGACGGAGACTACGTCGCTCTGGACCAGGATGATCCCCACGTACTTGCTTACCTGCGGAGATATAAGAAGCAGGCCGTGCTGGTCATTCTGAATATGTCGGGGACAGCACAACAGGTGAGTTTTGACCTGTCCCCACAAGGCTTCTTTTCCGCCAAGGCCAAGACCATACTCACAACCTCGACGCTCGCGCCCAGTGGTCCGTTGGATCACATCGCTCTGGAGCCTTTCGCCGTTTACATTGCGCAGGTCTCCCCATAAAGGAAGGCGCATGAGGAAACTCAAGCAGCGACAGCTTTTGTGTTTGCAAACCATTTCCATCTGCATCCTGATGAGCTGCGCCTCTGTCCGGGCGCAGTCGGATGGCGGCCAGAGCACAATGCTCTCGAGCCTTGTCTCACCTCATGATTACGTTCAGAAGCGGGCCTCCAGCTATGACCGAACCGGTGGCAACAACGATTTTTACAGAATCGCTGCCGCAGACACGATCACATTACTCGATGACACGGGCCCC
>JASHRB010000356.1 GCA_030037575.1 Candidatus Sulfotelmatobacter sp.
CGAGGGCGTATTGTTGCGGGGATAGATCAGGCTCAAATGGCAGTCCGGTGTTGTAATCGGCGCCGGCGGCGATCCACAAGCGCGGGGCGACCTGATAGCGGACGCGGGCGCGAATCGTATTCCGCTGGTCCTGCGAATCGGGTATACGTCCGGTCAGCTGGGTGTTGACCAGGGTGACATTTGGCCCCACGGCGACACCGTTTGCCGACCCGAGGAGCAGACCGCCTACCACGGGTAGCCAGCAATTCCCTACGATCCAGGAGTAACTGCCGAAGCCCGAAAATCGCCCCCACTGCAGAACCTCGAGTTTAGCCTCCGCCCCGTAGAGAACGGCCTTCCGGAACGCGATGGGGAAGCCGATCGTGCTGTTGAGAATGGCATCATCGTCGGAGTAATTGTTCATCTGTCGGCGGAAGGTATTCGCGTCCAGCCGCAGTTTCCCGAGAAAGGCATTGGTCAATCCCGCTTCGAAATAGTCTCCGTGCGAGGGCAGAACGTTCTGCCGCAAAGAAATGGGATCAAAGTCCAGCACAGTCGGAGAACTGGTTAGAAGAATGTTCTCGAATGCCGGGGGCTGGAACATCCGATCGTAGGAGGCGTGCACATTCACGCCGACGTCGGGGAAGTAGCGCGCGATGGAGACCCGCGGACTCACCGCATTCTGGTTTACCAGCAACTGGTAGTGGTCCCAGCGGAGGCCGGCGCTGACCGTCCAGTTGCCAAGGCGGATTAAATCCTGAACATAAGCCGACTGCTCAAGGTCCGGGCGGCTCTGCTGAAAGAAAAACGAAGTGGCGCTGCCCGGGTCGAAGAAGCCCAAAGTGATAGGACATTGAGGGTCCAAAGGGATGGGATGGCCCGGAGGGGTAGGATTAGGAGCTACAGGACCGGAGCAGTCGGGGATGGAGTCACTGAAGTTTTCATGCAGGAAGAGCGAATCGGATTCGACACCCGTCTTCCATTCTTGCCTGCCGTGATGAACGCCGACGCTGCCGTTGAAATAAATCTCGTTGAAGTAGTTGTGCTGGGTTACGTAGATGGGCCAGGACTCAAGGTTGGAATAAAAATCGTTGGAGTTGTCGCGGGCCATTCCGCGCAGCCAGCCTATGGTATCGGGAGAGAAAATGTGCTGGTAGGAAACGCTGCCCATGGTTTCAAAGTTATCGCCATGCTGTAGCTGACCCCCGGGAACGAAGGTACAGTCGACCGGCGCCCCGATTGGACAGCCGCCATTGTTGTCCGCGTTCGGCTGCCACGTCCCGTCCTGCCAGGTTCCGTTCGGCAGGTACGCCCCGTTCTCCTGCACAAGTTCGTTGGGGTTCTGATAACGCGCCAGTTCATGGCGGACGATGAGGGTGAGACGGTCTTTCTGGCTGGGGTCCCGCTCATAGCTCACAGAAAAGCTGCCGGTGGTGCCGTCGTTGGTGTAATTTTCAGGGACCACCGGGTTGAGATAATGGCCCGTCATGTTGCCGGAGCCGCTCACGCTAAACGTATTCGCACCCCAAGTATATTGATCCTGAGTATTGATCGCGCCCGTAGCGTAGGTGCCGCCGAAGAGGGTGAGTTGTCCGTGAAAACCCGGATCCTCGTCCTTGAGGGTGTTAATCTCCACGACGCCACCCATCTTCCTGCCATATTCCGCGGGAAAGCCGGCGGTATAAATCTTGAGCGAATCGACGTCATCGGCTTCGACCTCGGGGCCGAAGCCGGGCGAACGGTTGTCGATCAGGGGAATGCCGTCGACCACGAATTGGACCTGGTATTCCGATCCGCGGGCATGGAGAACCGCATTGCCTTCGTAGAGCCAGCCGGGTTCGGTGTTCACCAGGTCCTGCATGGAGCGACCGGGGAGCGCGGTTAATCGATTCTGAATCGTCTGCAAACCCATCTCATTGACGGAGCCGGCACGATAGGGATCGACCAATGTGCGGGATGCGCTAACGTTTATCGATTGGGAGACGGAAGCCAGCTTCAGCCGGATGGTGCGATCCAAGGGAAGCGCGGAGCGTATTTCCACCGACTCGGAAACCTGAGCAAAGCCTTGCGCCTGGATCTGAACCTGGTAGATTCCGTAGGGCAGGCGCTTGGCATCCAGGTTGCCCTGATCGTCGGTAGTGAAGGTATGACGATACTCGTCGACCTGGCTGACCAGTTCCACCGTGCTCTTCAGGCCCATTCCCGTGGGATCGGTGACGGTCAAACGCAATTCTCCAGTGGTGCTTTGCGCAACCACAGGGAGAGCCCACAGAAGTGCGGCGGTGATCAGCGCCTTCTTCATCTTTCGTTGTCACCCAGTTGGGATAACTACCTTCGGGTGGAGCAATGGCAGCTTTTTCGCCCTCACCTTGAAAATTCCGGTTCGGGTCGTTTTGTTCAGTCTTTTTTTATCTCATGAGTGGAGTTGAAAGGGGGCGCTCGAAAAAACCTTGAACAGAAGCGGGGGCAATGGAATATAGGTTCTGGGGACCCGAGCATATGCCTCCCACGGATGCGATCGCCGGGCTGTGTTTCCCAACCATCGCTGACACGGCGCTCTCGGCGAAGGCCGATCCGGGTTGCCTCCGCCTGCGTCCCCGGGGTCTGCGCTATCGGGAAACAGCAGCCATGGCGGGAAATGTCCGTGGGAGCCGTACCGATATCGCTGACTCGATCACTGGCACGGTTGCTCCGTGCGGACGGGAGATAAAGCTATGCCGAACGAAGATGTTCACCTGTCGGACCAAGAAATGGTTCTGGCGGCGGACGGCGAACTCTCAACCCGCCGTGCCCCTGAAGTGCGTTCCCACTTGGCGGCCTGCGGGAGTTGCCGGGGCAGAATGGCGGAAATCGAAGAAACCATTGCCGCATTCGCACGATCTTACCGGGAGAGTCTCAGTCCCGGACTACCCTCCATCTCCGGTCCGCGTGCACGACTGCGATGGCGGTTAGCAGAACTGGCCGCTAAACGCGAAACCCATTCGTGCCGTCGGTTGCTCCACCTTATCTCGGTCCCGCCCGCTGCGGGGTTTATCGCTACCGCCCTTCTCATTGCTGCACTGGCTGGCGGTTTGCTTGTCTACCATTCCACACCACGCCAACCAACCGCGGTGGTTGCTGCATTCGGGCACGACATACTCCCAGACCGCAGTCTTACACCAGGCGCGACGCGGAGAGTTACTACCATCGGCGAGGTTTGCTCGATGGCTCACGAGGAAGTCGTTGGAGAAGTATCAACGTCGCTGCGCCAAGAGGTTTTGCAGAACTATGGAATCGTGAACGCTCAGGCGAGCGAGTATGAGATCGACTACTTGATTCCTCCGGGA
This sequence comes from Candidatus Sulfotelmatobacter sp., assembly GCA_030037575.1. Classification (GTDB taxonomy): domain Bacteria; phylum Acidobacteriota; class Terriglobia; order Terriglobales; family Acidobacteriaceae; genus Sulfotelmatobacter. Next base: position 3,306 of record JASHRB010000356.1, read on the forward strand.
TTGGGAGGCGTAGAAGCCATCAGCAATCTTTGGCCCGAACCCTACACATCCCCGACGTGGAATGCGCACGTTAAGGACGACTTGGAAGAACGCCTCCACGAAATGGTTTGTGATGGTGAGCTAGAATTGTCTGCGGCACAGCGAGACATCGCCACGGATTGGATTGCAGCCTACAAGAAGTATTTCCACACGGATCGACCTCTCACCCTGCACTTGCGCGTTGGCGCAGTGGACTTTCTCGGGCTTGATGGGGCGAACTCCGCGCCCCATCGAGCAGCATAGCTTTCGGGAACATTCTTCGTTCGGAGATTTCACATGAATTCTGGAAGAAGAAATAAGGTTCCCGCTTGGCGCGCAGCATAAGGTCAGCAGGGGAAGTCCACTCGGATCATGGGACCCGGTGCGTCCAATCAGCACTGGGGACCATATTTTGACCAACACCGTGTAGAGAACACAGAGAGCTGCGTTCGAAGCTCCTGGCCCTCAGATGCTCATCTGCCCGAGCGTCGATCGATGGCGCGGTGATTCGCAATTGGTCGCCCGCTCGAAGCACTGAACCTCCCACCACCGCATCAACATTTAACTTTTTTCGCCATTTCAGGAGTCGGCAGTCGACGCTAGCCTTTTGAACTGCATCGCCGAGGCCGCGTGAGATCACGCGGAGTTGGCGGATGGTCGCACGGTCTGTCGTCCACTCGTCGGTCATCCCCTCGGCGAAATACTCTTGGCCGGAGTCGGCGGAGTAACTATCGAGTGGAAGCACGGCAACCGGATAGGCATGAGGGTGGAGGCGCCGGTAATGATTTTGTCTGGGAAGGCAGCTGCGGAGGAAGCGGCCAACCCGCTCCAGCTGGCGCGCACATCCGCAGCGGACAGGTAAGGAACTTCAGCAGACTTGGCTGCAGGCGTTCGAATCGCACAGTCGTCTGGTGGTTATTGAGATTGGGAGGATCGCGCTGACGTTGTCCGCAACCTCACAGGTCATTCGGCGCGCAGAATGGTGGTGATATCGAATCTGGCGATTCGACGACTGGCGAACCAGATGCTCGTCGATGCGAGGAGAGCGAGCAGCAAAGTCAGCCCTGCCGAAGTCCTCAGGTCGATTGGCTTCGCCCCATCGATCAGGGTCTTGAGAAGGCGCCCCGAAAGTTGTGCTCCGGCCATTCCCGGAACCGCGCTGGCAACAACCATCAGCAGTCCCTGCCGCCATAGCATGTAACGGAGCCGCACTGGAGTTGTGCCCAGGGCTAGCCGTATCCCCATTTCCTGCGTCCTCTGGAGGACAGCATAAGACACCCTGTCGTAGATACCCATCACCGCTAACAGCAGTGCGAATCCGGCAAAGGACAGGGCGGCGGTCCGGTAGAATTTTGGCGCAGCGAAGACCTCGTCGAGCCGCTGCTCCATAGTTTTCCCACCGAATACAGGAACTTGGGGATCTACCGATTGGATAACGTCGCGGACTTGAGCAAACCGGTCTTCCGCCAAGCCATCCACGCGCACGACGAAGGTGGAGAAGAAGCTACCTGGGTTTGTCGATGGTATGAACACCTCATTTCCGTGGGCAGTGGTTGGATCGGTCTCGTACTCCATGTCCTTAACTACACCAACGATCCTCCAACCATCACTTGCATTCGTGAGCTGATGACCGATCGCGTCCTGCGGCGCTCCGAACCCGGTAGCGAATCGCTCATTGACTACGGCGACTCTCGCGCCCGAGTGGATTTCGGGATCCGTAAACTCCCGCCCGTACAGAATTCTCCTGCCCATGGTCTGGAAGTATTCCGAGAGGATCGGAATCATCGTGGAATTGCGGACAGCCGGGCGTCCATCCAAGCCAAACGGTCCTCCGACAAATGCCGACGCATACAGGGGAAGGAATTCTGTGGCACTTGCAGCGCGAACTCCGGGAAGGCGACGAATCCGGTCCAGCACCTGCTCGAAGTAAGGAAGTTGCCTTTTATCCAGTTGATGTGTTGTTCCGTCGAGAGAGACGCTAACGGTGACCACTTGTTTGAGGTCGTAGCCGCGGTCGATTTTCATCAAGTCAATGAATGCCCGCCCCAAGGACACTGATCCGGCAAGAAGAATGATCGTGAGCATGACCTGTGTGCCAAGCAAAATTTCGCGAACCAGGCGCGAGCCGCGAGGCGGGCCAGATCGCGGTGCTCCCAAAGCGTGAACGCGGCCCAGATACAAGGATGGCAGGATGCTGAACATCGAAGCGGTCACTATAGAAACGACTACTGTAAACGCCAGAACACGTGCATCCAGGATTGAATAAGATTGTGCGGCGAGAGTTGGAGGCTTAACTTTCGCCGCAAGCAAGGTTGTCCAATAAGCGATCACCAATCCAACTAGAGTCGCGGCCAAGGAAAGCAGCAGGCTCTCGGTGAACAACTGTCGTGCAAGGCGGCCGCCACTTGCTCCCAGGGCGGAGCGGATGGAAAACTCCGACAAGCGATCCGCGGTGCGAGCAGTCAAAATGTTCGCGACATTCGTGCAAGCAAGCGCTAGAACCAGCACCACGGCACCCATAAACATGAGTGAAGCATCCTTCGCAGAGCCGGCAAGTGCATCCTCAAGCGACGTCATACTTGGGTGCAAGTCGTCCGGCCCTTGCTCTCTCAGCGACAGACGCTTCGCCTCTAGGGCAAATGTGGCACGCCCCTGCGCCCAGGAAATACCGGGCTTGAGTCTCGCGACTGTCGTCCAACCGTTGTTGCCGGAACTAAACGCTGCTGGTTTCCAGAGAACAGCCCGGTGCGGAAAATCAAATCCCGGCGGCGCCACGCCAACAATAGTAAGCGGATTCCCGTCGAGCCGAATGGTGGCGCCCAGAGCTCTTCGATGAGCGCTGAAGAGCTGCTGCCAAAGACCGTAGCTGATGACGGCAACTGCATTGCCCCCGGGCAAACCCCATCCCGTAGCGTCCACATCATCCTCGGAGGCAAAGCCACGTCCTGACACCGGCTGTGTGCCCAGCACGGAAAAGAAATTCCACGAAGTCTGGGCCATGTGGCTACGGCTGGCGACACGCGGTCCGCCGAGGTTTACATCGAATTCCTCAAATAAGGCGGCGTCCGCGAGATATGTACTCTGTTGCCTCCACTCGTGAAACTGCTTTGCGGTATCGTGTGGCGGAATGAACTCATGTGTAAGAGCCAGGCGGTCCGGCTCGCGAAACGGAAGGGAGCGAAGCAGCAATGCGTTGACAACGCTGAACACGCCTGTGTTTGCCCCAATGCCGATGGCGAGGGCAGCGATGGCAAATCCTGTCTGCCACGGCCGCGAGGCCGAGAGCTTTAGTGCGTACTTGACGTCCTGAAAAATCGCCCCAGTATGCTCCCGATTTTGTTCGGTTGTCGAAGCGAAAGCTCATTGAGAGCGACTGCAACCACCGCTGGTTGCGTTGGATCTTTCGTTCCTGGCGGCTGACCCGCGGGCAATGCGGCGAGCGTGAAGGCCGCACGAGGATCGCACTCGATTCCGCAGCTTCCCATGCCTGACCCTTGCCACGGCTACCGTGCATAGGGAAGCGCGGCGAATTCGGCGATGCCGAGAACGACGGCGTAGGTGCCGAAAAGAAAAGCGCCGTAGCGGCCTCCCGATGCTTCCCGAATTCTGGGCATGAAGGTTCCCAGGTTCGAGAGCACGACCGCTTCTCCGCCCATTCCAGGTAGGGCGAGAAGCAGCATGGCGACGGCCCAGTGGGACGGTGCGATGTGGCGCCAGCGGAGAATGAGGATGCAGAGGGCGGCGGAGATGATGGGAGAAAGCACAAAGCTCACCCAGTATCGTGTCGCCGTGGTCTCTAAAACCCGGTGACCGGCGTAGGCGTAGTAGATGGTCCCCAAAATCCACAGGGCCAGGCCAAGCGAAAGCAACAACACACATTCTTGGATCTTCATAGGCACTCCTCACATGCTAAGATGAACCACGCGGTACGTTGCTATGTAACACGCGGTACATAATAATGTACCACCCGGTACACCAAGAGACAAGATGCGCCGTCGCCAAAAGCCGGATTTGGGCCTGCTGCTCGATCGCTGCCTCGGGGCATTCCTGGCCGCGGGAACCTTCGACTTAAGCCTCGAGCAAGTGGCGCGCCAAGCCGGGAGCAGCAAGCGCATGCTGATTCATTATTTCGGCGGGCGCGAGAACC
>JASHRB010000357.1 GCA_030037575.1 Candidatus Sulfotelmatobacter sp.
GAGGTGAAGAAGCATTACTACGACCCGAAATTTCACGGTATCAATTGGGACGAACAGACCCGGCAGACGAAGGGGTTTGCGGGAAAATCCGGGAGGTGCGATGGACACCATGGAGGATCTGCTGGGAGGGATGTTGGATAAGGATGTGAAGATCGGGAACCGTGTCAGCAGAAGTTCGACCAAGCCGTGGAGGCCAAATCGCGCCACAGTGCCTTCGGCGGGAGGTTGATTGTCTTGGTGGATAGCGAATCCAGTTCGGGATCAGAACTGCTGGCCCGGGTGGTTCAAATCGAGAAGCGAGGGTTGGTTTTGGGGGATTGTAGCGCCGGCCGGGTGATGGCAGCCCGGCATTACCGTTACACAGTGGAGATGGGCACAATCGTTTCTTACGGCAGCCTCGATCACCGAAGCAGACATAAAAATGAAGGATGGGTAAAGCCTGGAGCATACCGGCGTAACTCCTGACACTTTGATCCTATCCGCCTCCGATCTCGCAAATGGTAACGATCCCGTACTGGCAAAGGCAGCAGAGATGCTCGGCGTAAAAGTGAGCGCGGAAGAAGCCGGGAGCCTGTTTCCATACGAATGGCCGAAAGACTGAATTCCTTCTGCCTTAGTCTCCGCCGACCGAGTCGGCAATCCACTCGAGATAGGTTGGTGACCCGTCCTCGATTTTTAGACAGACGCACTCCGGCAGTTCATAGGAGTGCAGCTCACTAATAGCTGCCCGAACTCCAGCAAAGGCGCCCTCCGTCGTCTTCATGATCAGCAGCCACTCGCTGGCTTCGTCCACCTTGCCCTGCCAACGATAGATCGATATCACTCGCGGAACGATATTCACGCAGGCCGCGAGCCGCTTCTCGACCAGATGCTTGGCCATCGTGCGAGCTTCTTCTTCCGATCCCGCTGTGGTGAGGACGATTCGCTTGTCAGTCATATAAAATCGGTTTTCGGCTGTTAGTCATCAGCAACCAGCCGAAGGATCGCAGCACCCAAGGACATTCGATTTCAAAGGCCTATTCCATGCTAACGCAGATCAAGTTCGGCACGTCAGGTTGGCGAGCAGTCATGGCTGAGGAATTTACTTTCGCCAATGTTCGCCGTGCCGTTGCGGGAATCGCGCGCTACGTCGCGGCTTACAAGCCGCAGGGAGCCCGTGTAATCGTTGGTCGCGATGCGCGATTTTTAGGCGAAACTTTCTGTGCGATGGCCGCCGAAATTATTGCCCAGCACGGCATTACGCCGCTGATGGTTGAAGAACCCGCGCCCACTCCGGCATTGGCCTATGCGGTCGTGCACGTGAACGCTGATGGCGTGATCAACTTCACCGCTTCGCACAATCCTCCGGAATACAACGGAATCAAGTTTTCGACGCCCGATGGCTGTCCAGCGCTGCCCGAAGTTACGAAGAAGATGGAAGCGGAGATTGCAGCAAGCGACGCGAGCAGCGCGCCCGCTGCCCGAAGCGGCGGAAGCGGAGCCAAGAAGCAATCGATTGACGTGAAGTCGAGCTACCTCAAGCGCCTCTCCGAAGTCGTCGATCTCTCAGCCATTTGCAAGGCGAAGGTGAAGGTCTGCTTCGACCCGATGTGGGGTGCGGCGCGCGGGTATTCTGACGGGATTCTGCGCGGCCAGGGAGTCGATGTTGCCACGGTTCACGATTATCGCGATGTGTTGTTCGGCGGACACGCACCGGAACCGGCTGATCACCGGCTACAGGATCTCCGCGACAAAATGAAGGCGACTGGAGCCCACATCGGCATTGCCACCGACGGCGACGCCGACCGCTTTGGCATCGTCGATGCCGACGGGACTTTCCTGCAGCCCAACTATGTGATCGCCCTCTTGTTTGACTACCTGGTCGAAACTCGTGGGTGGAAGAACGGGGTTGCGAAATCCGTCGCGACCACGAATCTGATCAATGCGATTGCCAAGGCTCGCAACGTCGAATTGCACGAAACACCGGTGGGATTTAAGTACATCGGTGAACTTATTATGAGAGATAAGATCGCGATCGGTGGAGAAGAAAGCGCCGGACTTTCGATTCGCCATCACGTGCCGGAAAAAGACGGAATCCTGGCCGGCCTGCTTTGTTGCGAAATGGTTGCCCGCCGCGCAAAGCCGTTGGGTGAGCAATTGAAGTCGCTCTGTAACCAAGTTGGTTCCTACTATCCACAGCGCGAAAACTTCCGCTTGACGCCCGAGGTGAAAGCGAAGTTCACTGAAAAGTTACGCTTCGATCCGCGGGAATTTTGCGGCCACGAGGTCGGCGAAGTCGTGCGCACTGACGGATTGAAACTTGTTTTTGCGGATGGCTCCTGGGTGTGCTACCGGCTTTCCGGAACCGAGCCGGTGGTGCGGGTTTACTCGGAAGCCCGGAGTCAGCAAGGGTTGGAAAAACTGAGCAGCGCGGCCAAGCAATGGATTTTCGAATAGAACCCAGGGCAAGAATCAGGAAGTTTCCCAGCGCGGAAGAAGGCCTGCGCGCGATTGCCGAGAAACTTCCGCACGCTGAAGCCGTGGCGGCTTCGAGGATCGAACCTATCCGGCCGCTGCTGTCGCAGATATACGTGCAACGCCGGCGCATCGCCACCATTTCGGTGATCGTCCTCGCTGCATCGTTGTTTGTGCATGTCATGTTCGGGGCGAACGGCATGGTTGTTTACAAACAAAAGCGCGCGGAATTTCAGCTCCTGCAGAAGCAGATTGCGGACGAGCAGCAGGAAAACGAAATCTACAATCACAAAATTCAGGAATTGCAGACCGACGAAAAAGCGATCGAGAAAGAAGCACGCGAGCAGTTGCGCTATGTGCGCCCCGGAGAATTCGTTTATGTTCCTCCGCCGCCGGTGAATCCGCCTGCCGCCCATCAGACCGCGAAGAATTAACTATCGCCAAGTTTCCCCTCTGCAACAACAGACCGGACAGCACCGTCGAGCTCTGGAATTGAAACAGCGCACGGCCACAGCGTGACATCTGAGAACTTCGGCTGTGCTATATTTCCAGCAATCGGCGTCCTGGGTTTGAGTGGAAGCCGGGAGAAGACTAGAATTCCTGCCATAACCTGCGGCTGTTGTGCCGCTGAGAAGAGTCAAGAAGAGTCAAAAGGAGAAGCCCGGCCATGAGAAAAGTTTTGGTTCTTTGTCTCGCGATCTTCTTCGTCTGCGCCCTGGCGGCGCTGGCGTTCGACGATATGGGGAAGCGTGCCACGGTCAACGGATGGATAACGGACAGCCAATGCGGCGCCAAGGGCGCGAACGCGAAAGCTGAAGAATGCACCAAGAAATGCCTGGCGAAAGGCGCCAAGATGGTGATTGTGACCGACAACGATCAGAAGGTTCTGATGGTCGACAATCCGGATGCAATCGAGGAACATGCCGGACACCACGTGGCTGTGACCGGCACGGTGAATGGAGATTCCATTCACGTGGACAGCGTGAAGATGATGTGAAGGGCCCGCGCGAAAATCTGCCCTGAATTCGCGTAGGAAAGAATATGGGGCGGTTGCAGCCGCCCCTTTTGTTGGGCAAAGGATTTCGATTCGCGGACGGCACGGGCTCAGGCCGCGTGCGGCGGAGTTCAGTCATGCGCGCTCATGCGGGAAACGCTTATCGCACCATGCCTTCCAGCGGCGAACTCGCCGTCGCGTAAAGCTTCTTCGGCATCCGCCCGGCCAGATAAGCCTGCCGTCCGGCACTCACGGCATAGCGCATTGCTTCCGCCATCAGTACAGGATCCTGCGCGCCCGCGATCCCTGTATTCATCAGAACTGCATCCGCTCCGAGTTCCATGGCGATTGCCGCGTCAGAAGCCGTACCCACGCCCGCGTCCACGATGAGTGGCACGCCGCTGATCATCTCCCGCAGGATTCGAAGATGCGCCTGATTCTGAATGCCCATGCCACTGCCGATGGGAGCGCCAAGCGGCATCACGGCGGCCGCACCGGCGTCGATCAGACGCTTGGCAAACACAATATCGTCGGAGGTATAGGGCAACACCGTGAACCCCTCGCTGGCCAGCACTCGCGTAGCTTCGAGCGTGGCCTGCACATCGGGATACAGCGTCGCTTGATCGCCGACGACTTCGAGCTTGACCCATTCGGAAAGTCCAACTTCGCGACCCAGTCGCGCTGCCCGAATGGCTTCATCGGCGGTGTAGCAGCCGGCGGTATTAGGCAACAGAAAATACTTCTTGGGATCAATGTAATCGAGCAGCGACTCCTTGCCCCGATCAAGATTCACGCGCCGCACGGCCACGGTGACCATCTCGGCTCCACTGGCCTCAAGCGCGCGTGCGGTCTCCTGAAAAGATTTGTATTTTCCCGTGCCAACGATCAGGCGGGAGCGAAGCGAGCGGCCGGCAATGAGCAGTGGGTCACGCATGAAAGTATTGTAACGAATTGCAATCCATGAGTACGAGCGACCTTCGGCCAACGCTGGCGCCCGAAGAAATTAAAAAATGCCACGCTCAAGGTACCGCCGTAGCTTCCGCTAAGGCATAGACTTCTTCAATCTGCCTGCGATATCGTTCTTCGACCACCCGTCGCCGCAGTTTCATGGTGGGTGTGAGGGCCCCGTTTTCGGGAGTAAACTCGTCAGGAATCAGCAGCACACGCTTCATGGTCTCAAAACGCGCCAGCTTTTCGTTCGTGCGCGCGACAATCTCCTCGTACAGTGCCTGCACCTTTAGGCTTGCCAGCAACTCAGACCGTGATCGGAAAACGATGCCGGTATTGCGCGCCCAGTCCTCCAGTAGCGCAAAATTGGGCGAAATCAGCACGCAAGCAAACTTTCGCTTATCGCCCACCACCACTGCAGTTCCAACCAGGGGATTGATCCTAAGGGAGTTCTCGATCGGCTGTGGGGCAATAAATTTTCCGCCGGAAGTCTTGATGAGTTCTTTTTTGCGATCCGTAACCGACAAATATCCGTCGGCGTCGATGTTGCCAATGTCCCCGGTTTTGAACCAGCCATCCTGAAACGCGCTCTGCGTTTCCTCAGGACGGTTCCAATAACCCTTGAATACTGACGGCCCGCGAACCAGAATCTCGCCGTCTGGGGCAATGCGAACTTCAATATTCGCTAATTTCTTGCCAACCGTTCCCATGCGATGGTGCATGGGTGTGTTCACCGCAATCACTGGCGAAGTCTCGGTTAGTCCGTACCCTTCGTGAATGCGAATGCCGACAGTTGCGAACCATTCAGCAAGATCGCGGCCCAGGGGCGCTCCCCCGGAGATAAAAACTTCCACGCGTCCGCCCAGACCTTGGCGAATTTTCGAGAAGACGAATTTGTTGACAAGCTTCCAGCGGAGTGAAGTAGGAATTTTGCCGGAAAGAATCTCCGGCTGATGCGTGCGGCCCACCGAGAGCGCCCACTGATACATGTTTCGCCGGAGAAAGCCTTGCGCGCTTGTTTCCGTTTTGGCGTAAATCTTTTCGTAGACCCGTGGCACCGAAACGCAGGTCGTGGGACGTACCTCGAGAAACGCCGTCGGAAGATTCTCCATAAACGGACAGTAGGCTAGGGTGACGCCTTGTGAGAGCAAGCCGAAATCGACGCTTCGTGCGGTAACGTGTGAGAGCGGAAGAAAAGACACACTGACTTGGTTGGAATGAAAATCGAAGCCCGGCAGCCAGCCTTCAATATTCGAAGCCATGTTTCCGTGAGTTAGCATCACACCTTTGGAAACACCCGTTGTTCCGGAAGTGTAGATAATGGTGGCCAGGTCGTCGGGCTGAACGGAGCGCGCAAGTGACTCGATCTCAGCGTTGAGATTTTCGCCAGCCGGGGCGCTAAATTCTTCCATCAACACGCACGACGAAGTCAATTCGCTCGGAACCTGCACGCGATCCATAAGCACAATCTTTCGCAGCTGGGTCTGGCTGAGAATCGACCGAAGTTTTTGCAACTGCTTTTCGGTCGAGACAAACCCTACCGTGGCGCCGGAATCACGCAGGGTGTGAGCCGTTTGCTCCGGAGTCAGGGTCGCATAAAGCGGAACAGTCACGGCACCCAGCAGCAAAATGGCGAAATCGGCCGTAGGCCATTCCGGACGGTTCTCGCTCAATATGGCAACCCGGTCGCCTTTGCCAACACCCCATTGCCGCAATGCATTTGCGGTTCCGGAGACATTGCTGCGAAGTTGCGAAGAAGAGGTCGGCAACCATCTGCCGTTTTCGCAGTGCAGCGTGGCGGCGTCGAGATTGCGTCCGACGGCCGCAAAAAAGATGTCGTTCAGGGTATGGAGGCTCATCGCATCAGGTTGCGGTCCGAGATTGAATGTACTGGTTTCGTGCGGTCCTCGGCAATGCGAAATCGTAGTCGGCCATTGATTGCCAGACCTCCGCATTGCCTCAGCGGCTACCATGGAGTAAGCTGGTGCGGAGCCGTCGAGGAGAACTTCATGCAAGTGAGACGTTCCGCTCTTTTGCGGGCGGTGTTATTGGCGGGAACGCTGGCAACCGCTCCGGCCAATCCTGCTCTCGCGAAAAGTCAGCCGCCGCCGGAGGCCCCCGCCAGGTCGATGCCCAAGGTTGGCGCCGTGGCTCCCGATTTCACTTTGCAGTATTTCGACGGCAATGATCTGAAAGATGTTTCCCTGAGCCAGTATCGCGGAAAGAAAAATGTCGTCGTGGCGTTCTTTATTTTTGCTTTCACCGGAGGTTGAACCAAGCAGATGCAGGCGCTCCAGCAGGATTTGAAGCGGCTGGACGCGACCGATACCCAGGTTCTGGGTGTGAGCATGGATAGCGCCTTCGCCAACAAAGCGTTTGCCGACCAGATTGGAGTTAGCTTTCCGCTGCTCAGCGATTGGGGCGGGGACGTAACCCACAAATACGGAATTTACGTTGACAAGTACAAGGCCGCACGCCGCGTGAACTTCCTCATCGGAAAGGATGGAAAAATTCTCGAGGAGCAGGTTGATAAAGACGCACTCGATCCCACGAAGATTGTGGATACGTGTGAGCGGCCCAAATTGAAGAACTGAGCTTTCAAGCGGCGGGCAGCTCGAAGGAAAAAACCGAGCCTCGCCCCGGCTGGCTGGTAACTGCGATTGTGCCGGTGTGCGCCTCAACAATCGCCTTGGCGATGGCTAACCCCATGCCAGTACCTTGCACGCTGTAGCGCTGGTCGCGCCCGCGGTAGAACTTGTCGAAAACCAGTGACTGCTCGAAGTCGTCAATGCCGTGGCCGCGATCGGTGACACTGGTAATCACGCGATCTCCTTTGCTTTCGGCCGTGATCGTGATGGGTGACGTCGATGCCGAATATTTCGCGGCATTCTCCAGCAACTGCTTGAGCACCTCGGCAACGCGATCGGAATCGACGCGTACTTTCGGTAATGACGGAGGCACGCGGAGTTCCAGCGGATGCTGGCCAAGCACTGTTCTTGATTCCTCAACCGCCGATTCGATTATGGTCGCAATGTCAACCGGCACCATGTGCAGCTCAACTTTGTGAGCGTCGAGCTGCGCCATTTCCGTGGCTTCGCCCACCAGCCGGTCGAGACGATCGGTTTCCTCGTTGATCACGGTGAGCAATTCTTTTCTTTGCGCATCGTCTAGTTTGTAATCCGAGAGCAGCCCTGTGACCGCAGCCTTGATACCCGTGAGCGGCGTGCGCAGCTCATGCGTGACGGAATCAAGAAGAACCGAGCGAAGGGTTTCGCTCTGGCGCGTGGCCTCGGTTTGCGAAAGCTTTTCCATGGCGCCTGCTCGTTCGATCGCGATGCCAATCATGCTGCCCAGCGCTTCCAGCGTTGCGCGGGAGAGCGCCGGGCCGGCAATGCCTACCGCGCCGGTGGTGCGGGTTCCGAGATGCAGCGGAGACAGCGAAACGCCGCGGTCATGATCGATGACCGGCTCGCCGCGCGCACTGACCATTTGCAGATCATGCACCGGAAACCAGGTCGCCGTCGGATCGGTTCGATAAACCTGTTGCGAGCTGAGCAGGTAGATCGCGGCGGCTTTCGCTGCGAAGCCATCGCGCACATAAGCGGGAATTGCATTCAACAATTCGGCCATGTTGTCGGTGGCCAGCAGGCGCTGGCTGAAAGCATAAAGGCGCTCCACGTCGCGGCGCCGCTGATTGGCGTCAGCCGCTTGCCTGCGCGCGCGGTCGGCAAGCTGGCTGGCGATGCCGGCGGTCACGAGGAATGCAAACAACGCGACCCAGTTCTGCGGATCAGCCACCGTGAACGTGCCAATGGGGGGAAGAAAATAATAGTTGAAGGCCAGCGTGGCCAGCAACGCGAGAAAAACAGAAAAGCGAAAACCCCAATAGGCGGCCACCCACAAGACCATGAGCAAGAAGGTCAGAGCCACGGTCGTCGGATTCACACGGACGGCATGCCGATAGAGCTGCACGACCAATTCCGTCGCAACCATGCACACGCCATAACAGAACAAATGCTGTGGCCAGCGGGGCTTCACGCGCACGATTGTAACCGGAACCGGCCGGGATTCGACAATTCCCGCTGCGGCGTGGAAAATAGCGGCGATGGCCAAGAGTCCCGAAGAGTGGCTGGCGGAAGTAGAGACGGCGAAACGATCGGCCGTGTTCAAGCTGTTTTTGGGCTACGCTCCGGGCGTGGGAAAGACTTACGCCATGCTGAGCGAAGGAGTACGCCGCGCAAGCCGCGGCGAAGAAGTCGTCATCGGCGTCGTAGAAACTCATGGACGAAAACCGATCGTCGAACTTTCCTCGCGCCTCGAGACCGTTCCGCGCAAAAAACTGGAATATAAGTCGACCATCTTTGAAGAAATGGATGTCGACGCGATTCTCGCCCGCAAGCCGCATGTCGTTTTGGTCGACGAGCTCGCGCACACAAATATCGAGGGCAGCAAGCACGCGAAACGCTACGAAGACGTCTTCGAGTTGCTCGATGCCGGGATCGACGTTCTTTCCACGTTGAATGTCCAGCACGTCGAGAGTTTGTCGCCCACGATTCGCACTCTCACCGGAGTCCAAGTGCGTGAAACCGTGCCCGATTGGGTGATTCGCCGCGCTGGTGAAATTGTCATGGCCGATCTCACTCCCCAGGCCTTGCAGACCCGCATGAGGCGCGGAGATATTTATCCGCTCGAGCGAGTGGAGCGCGCGCTAGCAAATTTCTTTCGGAATACCAACCTGGTGGCACTGCGCGAACTGGCTTTGCGACAGGTTACGCAGGCAGTCGACCGAACGCTTTCCGAGTTGAAAACAGAAGATGGTGAGCCTTTGCAGGTGCGCGAACGGATCGCGGTCTGCATCAGTTCAAATCCGGCCGCGCAATATCTGATCGCGCGCGGCGCTCGCATGGCCCAGGCGATCGACGCCGATCTGTTTGTGCTCTACGTCGATACCGGCGCCGATGAAAGCGATGAAAATCAGCGGAGTCTGGCTGACAATGTTCGCTTTGCCGAGAGCGTGGGTGCAAAGGTCGTGAAAACGGAGGGGAAAATTGTCGCCGAAAGAGTCGCCGAGTTCGTCCGCGAGAATCACATCACGCAGGTAGTTTTCGGGCGGTCGGCAACGAAAGGATGGAAGCGATATTTCTATCTTTCCACCATTCACAAGTTTCTCCGCGACACTCCCGCCGTGGATGTTCACATCGTGACCCAGGAAATGCGGTGAGCCTGATGACGAACGAGCACCGTCGAATTCTGGTGGTAGACGATGAGCTGCAGATCACGCGCGTTCTGCGCACTACGCTGTCGGCACAGGGTTACGATGTTCGCGTGGCCAACGACGGTGAAATGGCGCTGGAGTTGATGAAGAACTGGACTCCGCACGTCGTCATCACCGATCTTGCCATGCCGAATCTTGATGGCGTCGAGCTGTGCAAACGGGTGCGGCAGCTTTCGCAAGTGCCGATCATCGTGCTTTCGGTTCGCGGGTTCGACCGATCCAAGGTCGAAGCTCTCGATGCCGGCGCGGACGACTACGTTACCAAGCCATTCAGCATGAACGAATTGCTGGCGCGCATCCGCGCGCAGTTGCGGCGGAACCCCGCGCCTGAAGAGCCGCCGAGCGCGATCACGGCGGGCGATTTCTCCATCGACCTGGAGGCTCGCTCGGTGAGTGTTGCTGGACGGGATGTTCACCTCACCCCGAAGGAATTCGATTTGCTCATTTATTTGGCGCGTCGTCCGGGAAAGGTGGTGACGCACCGCACGCTGCTCGCCGCCGTCTGGGGCGCGAACAGCACCGAACAGCCGGAATACTTGCGCGTTTTTGTCGGTCAACTGCGCAAGAAGATCGAGCCTGATCCTTCGTCGCCAAAATATCTGCTCACCGAACCCTGGGTTGGTTACCGATTCGAACCAGGCTTTTGATTTGGCTCGCACCACATCCGCGAAGCGAGTCACCTCTGGGTTCACTCTTTACCAACATTTTATGGAACCTCTATTCCGAACTTCTGCCTATTCGTGTCGAATGAACATGAGCGAAACAGTTTGGTATGCAGATGTTCGCAGGGGGGTAATATGTGGGTTCACGAGGTTGCGCCGGAACACTTCGCAGAACTTTTCCATCACTATCAAGACGCCCTGATGCCTGGGGTTTCGGGGAAAGGAAGCGAGCGCGGCGGCGAATGGA
>JASHRB010000358.1 GCA_030037575.1 Candidatus Sulfotelmatobacter sp.
GCAAGCGGTACGTCGCGGGGGTGTTATCGTCAGGGATTGGGCTGGCGGTGCTGGCGGCGGAATATCCTGAGAAGTTTGAAAAGGTGCGCCAGTCGCTGCCCGATTATTTCGATCGCGGCATGCGCATCATGGAATTAGCCGAGCGAGCCGGAAGGCGCATGTCGGATGGCCGCTCCACCGACTGGGGCGAACTCGGGGTGTAACGCGCGCCGGCCGAAGCGCAAAGCGGAAGCCAGAGCTTTATTCAGTCGATTCCCAATTGCTTGCGCGCCTCGGGGCTGAGGCGTTCGGGCGTCCAGGCTGGAGTCCAAACCACATGGACGTTCGCATTGCGGATGCCGGGCAACTGCTCGAGCCGCGATTTCACCTGCGCGCTGATGTTGACGTGTTCGGGGCAGCCTTGCGCGGTAAGAGTCATCTCTACGGCGACGTCTTGTTTATCCGCATCGCCCTCGGCGGGGGCAAACTTCACGCCGTAGATCAACCCGAGATCGACAATGTTCACTGGAATCTCGGGATCGTAGCAACCGCGCAGCGCGCTCAGAACATCCTGCTCTGTGACTGGCATTCGGACTCCTCTTGCGTTTGGTGTGTTTAGTGTAGCGCACTGCGCGGCGGGACCTGAACGTGGGGGTAGGCTAGGGGAGACGAATTACCAGCAAATTTAGTCGTTCCGCGTGAGCATTTCAGCTGCAACCGGCCTCACCAAGCGAGTCGAGGATTCGGCCGTTCCGCTGGTGGAGACACCTGAGCGCCACGTTGTTCCCAGGCGGTTACCTCCAGATTGCGGGCGGTTTCCTGCCATCTGCTAAAGTTTTCCCATGAGCAGCGAAAAAGCAAAGAAGAGGATTCAGATTGCGCTGGGGCTGGCCCTGATTGCCGCTGCCGGCCGCGCCGGATACATTCTTTACCAGCGCCACGAAGATTACGTGGCCGCGCAAAAGCAACAGCAGGCGAAAAACGCCGGTTATTCGAATGCCGATTACTACGTCACGCCGAAGAAGCTTTATCCCTACGACTTGAAAACCGCCAAGCAGTTGACAGAGCAGCCGGTGTGGGTGAAAGAGGGGTACCGGTACACCTATTACTGGTACAACCCGGCGGCCAAGACGGTGGACTTCGAACATGACGCCGGTCTGCTCGGTCCCATTGAGAAAATGGCTATAAAAGACGTCGTGGCCGTGCCCGGTCCCGGCGGAAAGCGGCAAGTCGTGGCTCTGTTTGAGAAAGACGGAAAAAGCAACGCCGTGCCGATCGGATTCGAGGCCGACGGGCAGTACAAGATTTATTCCGACGACATGTTTTACATCGAAGACCCGCACGTCCTGTACAAGCACTGGCCGCCCGAGGTCTGGCGGGCGGTTGAACAGCACGAAGTGAAGCCGGGGATGAATGAACTGCAGGCCGATTTTGCCGTCGGCATGGGTGTGCCCGACGCCAGTCCATCGGCGGACGAGAAGGTCGTCAGATATCCCAATGGAGGCAAGCCGCTGGTGGTGACCTACGACGGCGGCAAGGCCGCCGACATTAGATCCGGAACCTAGCGGAATCGAACTTCCGCCCACACCCCTCTCGCTTGCGCACCTGGCGGATCCTTTGCGCCAGGGCAACGCTCAACGAACGCGCCCGGCACGCAATGAGGTTCACACGCTCCGCCGACGCCGTCCCCCCGGCCCGCGGCCTCGGCAATCGCCCGAAGTGCTATGACGTTGGTGATCTGCTCCCCACCCCGAAAGCTACTTAGAATTTCCTCGGTGACAAAATCCTCCGCGCCGACAAATGTTCAGCAACTGATTCATAACAAAGGAGATAATTAGCATGGCCGCAGGTGCCACTCCCGCTCCACAAAAAAAGCTCGAAACCGAGGATGAGATCCGGGAAAAGCCGCAATCGCAACCGGAGTCTCTGAAAGAACGTATCGTTCGCCGCCTTCATCAAATTTTCGAAGGGCATCAAGAGTATCTCGGCTGGCGGCAGTAAAACCGCCTGAGCCAGCCGCACTGCTTCCTTGGGGTCGGGCCATCTCGCTCTAATTTAGCTCCCTACAACCTCGCCGAACAGCCGTCCGTTCTAGCCTGAGCTGGCGCTGGCCTTGCCGTGCAGGTTCAGCACCGCCCGGGCGATCTGATCGAGCGGCATCACCGCATCCACGCCGCCGCGTGCGATCGCCTCTTTGGGCATGCCAAACACCACGCAGCTGGCTTGGTCCTGCGCGATGGTGACCGCGCCCGCTTCTTTCATTTCGCGCAGGCCTTCCGCCCCGTCGTCTCCCATGCCGGTCATGATCACTCCTACCGCTTTTTGGCCAACCGCCATGGCCACTGACCGGAACAGCACGTCGACGCTGGGCCGGTGGCGCGAAACTAGTGGGCCATCGATGATCTGGATGATAAATTCCTCGCCGCTGCGATTGACCAGCATGTGCCGGTTACCGGGAGCGATCACCACCTGGCCGTTTTTCAGCCGTTCGCCGTCTCGCGCCTCGGCGATCTCCACGGCGCACTCCTTGTTGAGTCGCTCGGCAAACGCCCGCGTGAACACCTCCGGCATGTGCTGCACAATCGCCACCGGAGGGCAGTCGGTGGGCAGCGCAGCAAGAAACACCCGCAACGCCTCCGTTCCTCCGGTCGAAGCGCCCACGGCGATCACCCAGCTTGGCGCTGAATTGACCGGCGGTTTGCCCTTGCGCGGCAAAATCGCGTCCGCCGTCAGGCGTGGTGCTACCGGTAGCCGGGGCTTAAGTTGCGCCTGGGCCGCGCTCCACACTGCGTCAATCAGCGTAACCGCCGACTCGTGCAGGAACTCGCGCACTCCGACCTTCGGCTTGGTAATGACCTCGACCGCGCCTTCTTCCAGCGCGCGCAACGCCAGCTCCGTTCCTCGCGCCGCAAGCCCGGAACAAACCACCACCGGGGTCGGCATCTCCGCCATGATTTTTCGTATGAATGTCAGGCCGTCCATGCGTGGCATTTCAAGGTCGGTCACCACAACCTGCGGCCGCATTTTCTGCATTTTTGTCCACGCTATCAGGGGATCGGCCGCGGCTTTGACCCTGATTCTCCTGTCCGTGGACATGATGGCCTGCATGACCTGGCGCACCATCGCCGAGTCGTCCACCACCAGGACCTGCAGGCTCTGTTCGTTACTCAGTGACACGGCGCTCACATTCTCCCTGGAAGTTCTTTCCGCGAAGCTCTGTCTGCGCAGCCTTACCGGCGTTCTTCTTTTCCCGCCTTGATGTAAATCGTGGACTCGAGGCTGCGCAGTTCGTTGCTCATATTCGTCAGGTTTTCAGCGTGGCCCACGAATAGAAACCCATTGAGGGTAAGCTGGCGCTCGAGATTCGCCACCACTCGTTGTTTGGAAGCGTTGTCGAAATAGATCAAAACATTGCGGCAGAAGATGGCGTCAAACGGCGCCTCCGGCAGCCTCGCCTCCTGGTTCAGATTCAGGCGCCGGAACTCGATCATGCGCTGAATCTCGACTCTCACTTTCATCTCGCCTTCGTGTTCAACCGCTCCACGAAGCATGAAGCCGTGCAGCAGGTGCTGGGGCAGTTCTGTCTGTTTGGCCATGGGATAGATTCCCCGGCGCGCTTTTTCCAGTACTCGATTCGAAATGTCGGTTGCCGCCAGACGTACATCCCATCCCTCTTCCGCCGCGAAATGGCTGGCGAGCAGCATGGCCAATGTGTAGGGTTCCTCGCCGGAAGAGCACCCAGCGCTCCACATGCGCAATCGCTTGGGGCGAGCGCCGCGGATGGCTTCGGCTTGCCATCGCGGAAAAACCGTGTGCACCAGAAAATCGAACTGCCGGGGTTCGCGGAAGAAGCGGGTCTCGTTGGTGGTGATGGCGTCGATCATCCGGGCGCGCTCTTCCTCCTGGTCGGGTTGCGAGACGCGCTCGTAGTAGTTTTTCAGGGATGTAATTTCGAGCTCGCGCAGGCGCCGGAACAACCGCCCGCAGAGCAAGGCGGTTTTCGAGCTTCCCAGCCAGATTCCGGTTTCCTCATAGATCAGTTTTTGGAATTTCTGAAACAGCGCGGGGCTGAGGGAAAGCTGCGGCGGCCGCTCGTAGCGCGACTCGAGGTCGTACAACGGATTCGGCTCCCGGCCAGGCGCTGCTCCCGCCGGCACCGGCTACGCTCCAGCCTCGAAATGAGCTCGTTTACCGGAGCGGTTGCGTGCTTCACTGGCTTCGGCGCCCGCCTCTTCTGTGGCCACAGACTCGGTCACGGCCAGCATCTCCTCGGCGGAAAGCACTTTGTCGATGTCCAGAATCAGGCAGAATTTCTTGCCCAGCGCTCCCATGCCGAGCAGGTATTCCGTCCTTACCCGCGTGCCGAACGGTGGAGTTTTTTCGATTTCGTCGGCGGAAAGGTCCAGCACCTGGCTCACCGAGTCGGCGAGTACGCCCATGGTGAGGCTCTCTCCTTGAAACATGGCTTCAACGATGATCACGCAGGAAAACTTTGTGATTCGGCTCGGCGGCAGCCCAAACTTTATCGCCAAATCCACCACCGGAATCACTTTGCCCCGCAGGTTGGTGACCCCGCTCATCCACGCCGGAGTATGGGGAACGGTCGTGACCGTGTCGTATTCGATAATTTCCCGCACCTTCATCAGGCTGACCGCATACTCCTCGCCGGCGGTCAGGAAAGTGAGATATTGCGCTCTGACAACCGGTGCTGGATTTTTCGTCTGGTTCGTGACTCCCATAGTTTCTTGCCTCGCATTTCAACCGCGCGCCCGGCCGTTGCGCACCTTCATTGCCCTGCGCGCGGCGGGGTTGGTCTAGAAGGGGGAAAAATTGGCTTCTTCCTCAACCTTGCCCGCCGCCGGCTTCTGGCCGCGCGGCCCCAGGTTCTTGAATGTCGGATTGATGGGCATCGTCATCCGTTTCTCGCCCTTGCCGCGCTCGGAGAACTGCTCTCCGGCCACCCGGAAGAAGGTCATCAATTGCTGCAGTTGCTCGGACTGGGCCGCCAGTTCCTCGGCCGTGCTGGATAGTTCCTCGGCGGACGAGGCATTGCGTTGCGTGACCGTATCGACCTGCGCCATGGCCCGGTTGATCTGGGTCACCCCGCCGGATTGCTCCGTCGATGCGGCCGCAACATCCTGCACCAGTTCCGCCGTTTTCTTGATCGATGGAACCAGATCGGAAAGCAACTGGCCGGAGCGTTCCGCGATCTTGACGCTTTTCCCCGCCAGCCCGCCGATTTCCTGCGCCGCCAACTGGCTGCGCTCGGCCAGCTTTCGTACTTCCACCGCAACCACGGCGAAGCCGCGCCCCTGGTCGCCGGCGCGAGCGGCTTCGATGGCCGCATTCAGCGCCAGCAGGTTGGTCTGATACGCGATCTCCTCGATCACTGAAGTTTTGGCGGCAATCTGTTTCATGGCTTCGACGGTTTCCGTCACGGCGTTGCCGCTCTCCTCCGCCGAGGCCGCGCCTCGGGCCGCCGCTTGCTCCACTTGCCGGCTATTGTCCGCGTTCTGCGTAATCGAGGCGTTCATCTGCTCGAGGCTCGAACTCATCTCTTCCACCGAAGCCGCTTGCTCGCTGGTTCCCTGCGAGAGGCTCTGCGAGGAGGCGGAAACCTGCTGCGCCGCGGATGCGACTGCGGCCGAACCTTCGCGCACGTCGCGGATGATGCCGGAGAGCTTGCGGCTCATGTCGTGCATGGCCTGCTGTAACTGCCCGGTTTCGGAGCTGTTGGTGACCGGTATTTCCGTGGTCAAATCGCCCGCGGCGATTTTTTCCGCGTGTTCGACCACCTGGCGGATGGGCTGGGTGATGCTTCGCGTGACGCGGAAGGCGGTGAGAATCGCCAAAAGGAGAATGGCAATCATCAGACCCAGTGCAATCCTGCGCGCCGTCATGTATGCCCGTTGGCCGTCTTCCATGCTCTTGCGCATGGCCGCGGTCTGAAGGTCGATGAACTTTCCCCACTCCGCCCGATAGCTGTCGAGCACCGGAATCACGGTCTGGCTTAACACCGCCAGTGCCTGCTCGCGCTTTTTCGCGGCCAGCAGGTCCTTGGCGTTCGCCCGGGCCACCCTGTAAGCCTCGCGGTCCCGCATGACCACGTCAAACATTTGCCGCTCTTCGGGAGAACTCAAGCTTTTTTCGATGATCGCGACCTGGCCGGTAATCTCCTGACTCGCTGCGTCGTTTTCCAGGTTCAGGCGTTTTTCTTCTTCCGGGTTGGTGGTCTCGAACAACTGAAAAGTCACGCGTGCATTGGTGATGGAGTTCTCGATCGTCCGGTGCGTCAACTCGACGATGTCGTACCGCTTTTGCAAAGTCGCCGACATGTTGGCGTTCAGCCGGCCCAGCCAGGTCAGGCCGAAAGCCGCCGCCGCGATGACGAACAGCAGCAGGGCTCCGAACACAATGCCGAGCCGCGTTCCGATTTTCAGATCTTGCCACGTCTTCATTGCTTCCCCCTCAAGTGAATCTCTCTAATCTAAGCTTGTGCCGGCAAACCCGTCTGCATCACTCCGCGCAGAAGGCTGGGAACGTCGAGAATCAATCCCACCCGGCCGTCGCCAAGAACCGTAGAGCCAGCGATGCCCTGCACCCGCCGGAACGCCCGGCCCAGCGGCTTTACCACGGTCTGCATTCCGCCCAACAATTCGTCGACTGCTATGCCGGCATGAAATTCGTTGATCTTTACCACCACGATGTTTTCCTTTTTCGGAGTCTCCCCGGAAAGTCCGAAAGCGCGCCGCAATCGCACGTAGGGCAGCGGATCGCCGCGAAGGCTGAGAATTCCGCTGCTTTCGTCGTTCCGCTCTGCCGCCGGCAACTCCGTGCACTCGGTCACGTGCTCCAAGGGCACGATAAACACTTCGGTTCCAACCTTCACCGAAAAACCTTCAATGATGGCCAGCGTCAGCGGCAGGCGGATGGCAATGGTGCTGCCTTTCCCGGCGGCGCTTGTGATCTCGACAGTGCCGCGCAGATTGTCGATATTGCGCCGCACCACGTCCAGTCCGACTCCGCGGCCGGAGAGATCGGTGACCGACTCGGCCGTCGAAAAACCAGCCTGAAAAACCAGGCCATAAACGTCCTGTTCGCGCAACTCTTCCTTCTCCGAGATCAGCCCAATGCTCCTGGCTTTTTCGAGAATGCGGGCGCGATCGAACCCTGCGCCGTCATCCTGCAGGGTGACCACAATGTTTCCCCCGCTGTGGGCGGCGGAAAGTCTGATCACTCCGCAGGCGTTCTTGCCCCGGCTTTCGCGGATCTCAGGCTTCTCCAGTCCGTGATCGACCGCGTTGCGAATCAGATGCACCAACGGGTCCTTCAACTGCTCCAGCACGGTCGTGTCCACTTCCACGTCTCCGCCCACCACTTCCAGGCGGGCAATTTTCCCGTGCGTCTTGGCCAAATCTCTTACCGAGCGCACGAACTGGCGAAACAGCGGCCCCACCGGCACCATACGGATGCTCATGACTTCGCTTTGCAGGTCCATATAGAGGCGCTCGGCTTCGCGGTGCATTTCGACAATGGTGCGTCCTTGCTCGCCGCTGAGTTTTTCGATCATCTGCCGCAGCCGGCCCTGGGCAATCACAATTTCGCCGGTCAGGTTCAACATGTGGTCGAGCTTGTCCACATCGGCCCGCAGAGTGCGGTGATTCGAAGTGGGCAGCGAATCCAGCTTCGCTCCCGAGCCCGCTTCCTCCTGTGTGCCGTTGGTCCTGACCACGCGCTTCGAACGCTTTTCGACTTCTTTGGCGATTTCTTTCCTCAGGCCTTGCTGGCGGGAATTAAGCTCTACCGGCCCCGACTGCGCCGCGGCGACCATGGCGCGAAGCTCATCCACCGCCTTGAGCAAAAGTGAAATCACGTCTCCGCCGGGAAGAACGTGCTGCTCCCGAAACACATCCAGCAGGTCTTCGATGACGTGGGCGAAACCGGCGAGCTCCGTGAGCTCCAGTGACGTGGCGTTGCCCTTGATGCTGTGCGCCACGCGGAAAATGGTGTGCAGA
Source organism: Candidatus Sulfotelmatobacter sp. (assembly GCA_030037575.1). Taxonomy (GTDB): domain Bacteria; phylum Acidobacteriota; class Terriglobia; order Terriglobales; family Acidobacteriaceae; genus Sulfotelmatobacter. Next base: position 7,995 of record JASHRB010000358.1, read on the forward strand.
AGCTCGGGATCGGAGGGATTCGATTCCATCTGGACCAAGGCCTGTTCCATCAGGTCCAGACCTTCCTCCGATTCGACGAGGAACGAGGCCAGCACTGCTCCGCGGTCGAAATCCGCCAAATCCATCGCTCCTCCTTTCCTCCTCTGGCCTCGCCAGCCGAAACGTTCACACCGACGCTTGCTCGAAGCTCTTGATCGTGGTCAAACCATCTGCAACCTGAAACATCAGCCTGCGTCCGTGCTTGCCCGAAACATCTCGCTCCACAATCGGTATGCCTGCCGCGCGCAGAAAATTCTCGGCCAAGTCGATGTTTTTGGTTCCCAAGGCATGAGTAAGATCGGCCGAGAACGCGCTTGATCCGCCGAAAATCTTGGCTTGCAGGTTCTTGACGGTGCATCCCAGGGCCAGAACTTGCTTTAGCAGTTCCGGATTGGCGACGTTGCCGTAGCGCAGCCGGTTCGGCCCGTCGCCCGATCCCTCGGGCAAAAGATAGTGATTCATGCCTCCGGCGCGCTTTTGCCGATCCCAGAGGCAGATCGCCGCGCACGAACCAAGGATGGTGGAGATGGTAATGGGGTCACGAGTTGCAAAGACCTGCCCGGGATACAGAAAGTGCCGCGTCTCACCGGAGTCGGCCGGCTCGAAATTCTTCATGAATTCGGTGGGCAGCACCGCCGGATTGAACTTGGGGGGATCTTCTTTCATGATCTGCCTTCTGCCCGGTTGGTTCCCAGCGCGGCGCTGTGGCTTGCTCCGAATAATGGCTTGGCCGCTTCCTCCGACAGGAGTTTGAACAACTCCAGGTCGTGGGCATCGAAGGCGGTCTTCTGTGGAAGCAAGCGTAAAATAGCCAGTATGCCAACCGTTCGGCCGGCGGCGCGGATGGGAATGAACGCCTGCGCCTTCCCCCCGCCCCATCGTTCGCCATCCGCGGCTGGCACCTGCCATTGTCCCTGCATCACCTTTTTCCAGCCCGCCTCGCCCAGCGCTTTGAGCAAATCGTAGTTTTTGAGATCAGCCCCAAACGACCAACGCAGGGAAAATCGCTCGCCGCTCCCCTCACTCCGGAAGAGGCCGATTTCTTCGCAGCCCAGCAGGTTGGCCACGATCTCGCGCAAGCCTTCGAGCGCGTCTTCTTCACTGCTACTCTCGGCCAGCCGTTTCCGCGCCGTAGCCAGTCGCAGCTCGTTCATCGCATCGGCTGCCCGCGCGGTCTTGGCCGCAGAGGCGTTGTTGCTCTCGAAGCTCATGAAAGTCCCAGTTGGGTTAGATCAACCACAAACAAGAAAACGCAAGGCCGGACTTACTCACCCAGGTAGCTCTGCAACAGCGCGACCAGTTCCGCGCCGTTTACCGGCTTCGTGATGTAGTCGTTGCACCCGCTCTGAAAGCCCGCTTCCATGTAAGCTTCTTCGCCGCGCGTGGTCACTAGAACAATGGGAATTTCTCGCGTGCTCGCGCTCTGCCGGATCATTTTGCAAGCTTCAAAGCCATTCATGCGCGGCATGACCACATCCATCAAAATCAGGTCGGGATGTTCTTGCTGCGCCTTCTCCACCGCTTCCTGCCCATCATTGGCGGTAACACACTGGTAGGGTGTCCTGCGCTCCAGGATTTCGCGTTCCATCATGAGGGCCGTCTTGGAATCGTCAACGACAAGGATTTTCTTGGACATAGCTTTCCTCGGTGCAGGGTGCCAAGGCTGGGGAAACTACTCATCGACAGTAGTTACCGAAGCGCGCCACCAACTATTAAGAATCTTTAACATAGCGGGTTACACCACGGTAGTTACGCAGGTAATGGATCGCGCGCGGGTCGGGGAAATGGAAAGTCTCGTCCGAGCCGCTCGCGCCCCCCCCGCCATTTCGCCGATTTGCCGGTGCCCGCTTGCACGCACCCCAACCAGGCGCACCCGGCCGCGTGCCGGCGGCAGGAAAATCGTTGCACACAGTTGCGGGCGTTTTCGAGAGATGCGCAGTTTGCCTGCCCGCCGGGTATCCGGGAAAGGTCACTTTACGTATTTTGGACCCTCCGGTCCGTCCCAGGGGTCATAGTGCAGCGCGAAACGAATTCGGTCTCGAATCGTGGGATGATCATAAAACCAGAATACAAGGAGTGGGTCGGGGGCGGGATAGTCAAGGCTTTTCTCCCCCAGCTTCTGAAATGTCGATGCGGCGACCTGGTTATTGGCGGGAAACAAGCCGTGCGTTACCTCCAGCCCATAGATGTCGGCCTGATGTTCCAAATGCCGGCTGAAGGCGCTGGCCATCGGCTCGGCCGCGAAAGCCAGCACCGCCAGAACCAGCAACAGCGCGGGCAATGCGGCCAAATCATCGACTCCGCGAATCCTCCACTGTTCATCCCATCGCGCCAACATGGCGAGCACAATCTTTCTTCCCAGCCACAACCCAATCAACATCATCAGCGAGAAAAACGCCAGGCCTTTGTAGATGTGCTGGAGAACGTAATGTCCCATCTCGTGCGCGAAGACGTAGAGCGTTTCCGGGATCGTCATATCGCGCTCGGTGTTGTCCCATACAACCACCCGCTTCGTCGCGCCGATTCCGCTGACGTAGGCGTTATAGGTCGTCACTTTTTGGCTGGCTTTCATGGCAAACATTCGGCTCGGCGGAATTTCGAGGCCGCCCCGCCGGGTTACTTTTTCGATCGCGCTGACCAACTGCGGTTTGGTCTTCTCGAGCGGCTCGAAGGTATTGAACATCGGATCCAGAATGACCGGCGCCGCAAAAATCAGCAGCACGATGAAAGGCTGCGTCAGCAGCCAAAAATAGAACCACCAGCGCCGCGGACTTTTTCGCATGATTCGAAAAAGCACGGAGACTGCGACCACTGCAATCGCCAGCACAATCGCTTCCGCCTTACACCAGTCTCCCGTCCATGAGGCCCAGCCTTGCACCGAAAGCCCATACATGCGCGAAATGTGGTGCCCGTACATATCGAGGGGCAGGGAAACCACCGCCATTAGCAAGATAAGCAGCGGCACGAAGATCGCGGTCTGGGCAAATCCATTGTTGCTCGCCCGCTCGGCGAGATCGCGTAATGCCGGCCCAACCCGCAGCCTCAGAATGAGCCAGAGGACGATGATGCCGAAACCCGTTTCCCCCAGGTCAAGCACGGTGTGAGTTTCATACAGCGCCCGGGCCCGGGCAAGCGCTTCCGGCGGGAGGGTATATTCCGTGACTTTCGCTGGCTGCGGCTCTGCGGCAGCCCGGGTTGGTGCCGAGTTTGAACTCTGGCTGGGCTTCGAGGCTGGTGCGGGCACCGCAGCAGCCGAAAGCGCGATGAGCACGGTCAAGAGGAGCGGGAAAGCGGTCGGTTTCATTCCTTGCCTGTTTCGTGGCGCAACCGGAAATGATAAGTTGTGGCTGACCGTAAATCCAAACGGCCTACCCCGGCGGAGATATGATGAATCTTTCGCTTCGGATTGGAGTTCCTGTACTGGTGCTTGCGTCTTCGGTTTCCGCGTCGGCCCGCGATCGCTCAAGCGCGCGCTCGATGGTGATTACCGGCTACGGAATCGTCGCGACCAGCCACGTACAGGCCTCGGTTGCAGGCGCGCAGATCCTGGCTCGCGGAGGTTCGGCCGTGGATGCGGCCATAGCCGCGAATGCCGTGCTCGGCGTCACCGAGCCAATGATGAACGGCATGGGCGGCGATCTGTTCGCCATTTATTGGGATTCGAAAACCGGCGAGCTTTACGGTTTGAACTCCAGCGGATGGGCGCCCCAGGCCTTGACCATTGCGCATTTGAAAGCGAAAGGCGACGCCGCGGTGCCCCTCGAAGGCATCGATTCGGTCACCGTGCCGGGAGCGGTCGCAGGATGGAATGCCTTGCATAACCGCTTCGGGAAATTGCCCTGGAGGGAGCTTTTTCAACCCGCGATTTTCTACGCCGAGGAAGGTTATCCCGTTCCGGAGATTATTGCATCCTACTGGAATGATGCTGCCGATTGGCTGGCCGGCGATGGCGAAGCTCAGCGCCTGTATTTGCCCGGGGGCAAATCCCCCCAGGTCGGCCAGGTTTTTCAGAACCGCGATCTGGCCAAGGCCCTTCGCCTAGTCGCAGAAAACGGCGCCGTTGCTTTTTACCAAGGGGAGATTGCGCACGCCATCGTGAGCACCTCGCAGGCCTTCGCCGGAACCATGGCCCTCAGCGATCTGGCGGACTTTGCCCCCGAGTGGGTCCAGCCCCTCTCAACCACCTATCGCCAGTGGACGGTCTATGAATTACCTCCCAACGGCCAGGGCATGGCCGCGTTGGAGATGCTGAACCTGATGGAAACTTCGCCTGCGTCGCCCGAGGGCCCGCTCAGCGTCAGCGAACTGCACAAGAAGATGGAAGCCATGAAGCTGGCCTATGCCGATCTCGGCCAATATAACGGCGATCCCCGCTTCGCAAAAATTCCGCTCCAGGGAATCGTGTCGAAGGAATATGCCCGCGAGCGTGCAAAGCTGATCGATCCGGAAAAAGCGAATTGCGACGTCGCCGCTGGTGCGCCGCCGTTCAGCGACACAACTTATCTCTCGGTGGTCGATCGAGAAGGCAACATCGTGTCCCTGATTCAAAGCAATTATGAGGCCTTCGGCGCGGGCATCGTGGTGCGCGGCATGGGCTTCGCGCTGCAGGATCGCGGCGCGCTGTTCTCGCTCAATCCCTCTTCCCCCAATGCGCTCGCTCCGCGCAAGCGGCCGTTTCACACCATCATTCCCGCCTTCATGGAGCATGGCGATGAGCACATCGGCTTCGGCATTATGGGTGGCGCGAACCAGCCGCTCGCTCACGCGCAGTTCGTTTCGAACGTGGTCGACTACGGAATGAACATTCAGGAAGCAGTGGAAACCGCGCGTTTTACCGTGAGTTCGAAACGCGGCTGCCACATCGCGATCGAATCGCGAGTTCCAGCGGAAGTACGGCAAAAACTCACTTCGATGG